>NZ_JACJSC010000028.1 GCF_014697575.1 Planktothrix sp. FACHB-1365
AGTCTTTGCCCTGCCGGGTTTTTGATGCTTTTGATTTTCCCTTCATCGGCATATTTTCTCAACGTATTTGGATGTAGACCCAGAAATTCGACCGCTTTCCTGAGTGGTATGTATGCCATGTCTTAAACTATAGCATACATTAGCATTTGTCAACAAAACTTACACTGTTGAGTAACCTCACCAACATCAACGGCACCCTGTACTTTACAGCCGAGGATAGCACCAACGGCAATGAGTTGTGGAAGAGTGATGGCACCGCCGCCGGCACCGTCCTGGTCAAAGATATCAGCCCTAGCTTAAGTAACTCCAATCCCGGCAACCTCACCAACATCAACGGCACCCTGTACTTTCAAGCCTACGATGGCACGAACGGCACTGAGTTGTGGAAGAGTGATGGCACCGCCGCCGGCACCGTCCTGGTCAAAGATATCTGGTCTGGCACAGGTAACTCCAATCCCGACTACCTCACCAACATCAACGACACCCTGTACTTTGGAGCCCACGATGGCATCAACGGCAATGAGTTGTGGAAGCTAGTTGATAACATTAGCCCCACCAATATTGCTCTGAGCAATAGCACCATTAACGAAAACGTCGCTGCTAATAGCAATGTCGGCAGTTTCACCAGCACTGACCCGGATACAGGCAATACCTTTACTTACACTTTAGTCGCGGGTACGGGAGATACGGATAACGCGGCTTTTACGATTGCCAGTGACAAACTCAACATCAACGCTTCCCCCGACTTTGAAGCCAAGTCCAGTTATGCTATCCGAGTTCGGACTACTGATCAAGGCGGACTGAGTTACGAACAACCCTTGACGGTTACTATTAAAGATGTTAATGAAGTTCCTACTAACCTCAGCATCAGCAATAGTAGCATTAACGAAAACGTCGCGGCTAATAGCACTATCGGCAGCTTCACCAGCACTGACCCGGATACAGGCAATACCTTTACTTATAGTTTAGTCGCGGGTACGGGAGATACGGATAACGCGGCTTTTACGATTGCCAGTGACAAACTCAACATCAACGCTTCCCCCAATTTTGAAGCCAAGTCCAGTTATGCTATCCGAGTTCGGACTACTGATCAAGGAGGACTAACTTACGAAAAACCCTTGACGGTTACTATTAAAGATGTTAATGAAGTTCCTACTAACCTCAGCATCAGCAATAGTAGCATTAACGAAAACGTCGCTGCTAATAGCAATGTCGGCAGTTTCACCAGCACTGACCCGGATACAGGCAATACCTTTACTTACACTTTAGTCGCGGGTACGGGAGATACGGATAACGCGGCTTTCACGATTGCCAGTGACAAACTCAACATCAACGCTTCCCCCGACTTTGAAACTAAGTCTACTTACAATATCCGAGTGCAGACTACTGATCAAGGAGGACTAACTTACGAACAACCCTTGACGGTTACTATTAAGGATATCGATGAGTCTGTATCCCTGACACCCAATAATGATATTTTCAATGGGACTGCGGGTGTAGACCAAGTGAAAGGTTTAGCAGGTAGCGATCGCATCTACGGTAATGCTGGAAACGATATCCTCGATGGTGGTGACGGCAACGATATCGTCTACGGTGGTGATGATGATGATTTGTTGCGCGGTGGTAATGGTAGCGATCGCCTTTATGGGGATGCCGGGAATGATCAACTTTATGGTGATGCGGGTAACGATATTCTCTATGGCGGCAACGGCGACAATCTCCTTAATTAAGGTGTTAGCAAGTGGAGTCACTCTGGCTTCTTTAACTCATGTAAATTCAACCCTAATTGGGTCGGCTGATTTTATTTAATCTAGGCTAGAAAACTGAAATTTCGTTGATTGTTTTCTTGTCTTTGATCCCCCCTAGCCCCCCTTAAAAAGGGGGGGGACTGGACTTCAAAGCCCCTTTTTAAGGCAGGTTTGGGGATCAAAGCCCCCCTTAAAAAGGGGGATTTAGGGGGATCTAATCTCCCGGTGTAATCGGGGGTTAGAAACTGTTCACTCATTTCCATAGTTTCCAGCGAGTGATGACATTCACACCACCAGAAAATACTCCAATTATTAATCCTGTAATTTCCAATTTATTTTAACTTTTAAATTAGGCTATTTTAATGATTAAAAATCTGATATTGGGATTTATTGCTGTATTCAATATAATATTTATCCTCGATTTTATTACTTTATAATCATGAACTTTCCCCGAATAATTCTTAACTTTTCTCCCCGGATTTCCACAATAGACAACCGTACTATTTTCCTGGGTTTAACTGTGTTGAGTATGGCTTGTGCAACGCCAATTATGGCACAAACTGACTCTAATTTACCCAACAATATCCCCGATCAAAATTCCTCAGAAAGCCGGGTTCCTGACCCTCCAGAAGTTGGCTCCTTATCAGAAACAATCAACTGGTCTAATTCCGCTACAGACCTGCAACCTTTATCCCAAAATTTAAGCCCTGAACCCAACCCTCAAGAACCGGAATTAAATAAAAATCCTAAGAGTTTAACTAATAGCTCCTCTGACCCCAATTATATTATTCCTCCTCGAATTGCTCCTGAAGAAAAAATTAACCCAGGAACAACAACATTACCGCTTAATGATATTCCCATTAGTCACTTGACAGAATGGCAATTAACAGCTTTACAAGCCTTTGCGGAGACAACAAACAGTGCTCTTTTTTTTAATGGTATCCTCCAAATTCACGCTGAAGTTATTGAAAGTTTAACCCGGAATAATGTTTATACTGTAGACCAAAAAGGGAGTTATTTTCAACTGCGAACGGTTCCCTTAGAAAGAACAATTACGACGACAACCATTGAACCCCAAACCATGAATGGGTTAGAACTGCAAATGAGTTTAACGGGGGCTTGTATTTTGCCAGGAACTAGCCCTAGTCAACAATGTAGTTATATGCCCGGTTTAGTGATTGATCGTAATAGTATCGATCCCAAATTTTTTGTTCCTACTCGCGTTTTTCAAACCTCGACCGTGGGGGAAGTTATTAAACCAGAAACCTTAGCTTTTGTCGAGCGTCCTGGTTTTCAAGGAGGAACAAGCGCTCAACCCATTGGGGTAGATTTTTACTTTCCAAATACGGGTGCTTTCCCTGGAAATAGTCAATCTCAAGAAACAGATTTTCGACGCCAAGAAGAAATTAATTATACCCTAGCGGGAACATTCTCAAGGGTTCGTCAAATTGTTAGAGCGAATGATAAAGAATCGGTTTTAGGGCGAACTATTCGAGGATTTACTCTATTTTTTGATGATGAAAATCGCTGGACAAATACAATAATTCAAGCGGGAGCCCAATTATTACCAGATGTGATTCCTCGTTTAGAAGGAAGTAAAAATCCGGTTAATTCTAATATTAATATTAACTTATTTTTTGCGGCTAATAATACTCGTTTACCCAGTAGTAGTTTTACGATCTATTCTGCCGGACTTGGACAGGCTAATAGTTTAACTTCTAATGTTACCGATATAAGCCAAGTTCCCACAGCAAATTATCATAGTTTGTGGTTTGGTCTTTCTCCAGTGATTAAACGTAATTTTGAAGATAGTGAAATTTTTTATCAGCCCACTGGCCCTCAATTTACCCTCGCCAATGGCGGTGGAGAAGGGGGGGCAGATACGAATATTCAGTTAGTTTCTGCGGTGAATCAAAACACCTATTCAACGGCGAATCTACAGAATTTTTATGCTCAAGTTTATTTAGGTTTTTTCCAGCAAAATGTCAACTTAGTGACGGAAAATATCTATCGGGAAAAAATGGGTTATTATCCCCATTTAAGCTTGACAGGAGATTGGACAGGTAGCCAATATATTTTCCGATATTATACGGGTATCATTGCTTCAGAAGAAGTTAAACCCTACCTAGGTGCTGATTATACCAGAAACACGGTTAACGGTTGGAATTTTAGAGGCGGTGCCATTGGTTATCTTAACCCGGATCAGGATTATTATAGTCAAGTTTGGGGCAGTGTGGCAAAAAGAATTACCTTCAGCAAAAGTGCTAATTTAATTCTATCTTCAGGCTTTAATTATGCCATAGATCGGGATACAACGATTGGTGATGTTGTTAGTATTTCACCCGCGAGTGAAGTTGTCGTTGCTGCGAGTTTAAACTGGGGAATTGTTTCTATTGGTTTAAGCAACTATTTTGGTGGTATTCTTCCTAATTCCTATGATAATCGTTTGCTGACTCAATTGAGTATTAGTCCTTTTAAAACTCTGACACTCTCTGGTTATGTTGCACCCATTGATGAAACCTCTAATCGTTCTCTCTATGGTGCAGGTATCATTTGGCAACTGAAAAACCAGTATAATAGTCCTACTCTATCTTTTAACTGGCAAAATCAACAATATGATTATGGTTACGATGTTTTTGGAAATCAATTATTAGTCAATGATAATATTTTTACAATTCTATTTCGAGTGGGTCATCCGCCCAACCCTTTTTAATCAGTAATCAGTGATTAGTTATATTTCATCCCATTATAGATGCTACAGATTATCCTTCCTAACCCCCCTGTAGAGACGCGCCATGGCGCGTCTCTACTAAGCATGGCTAGTCTCTACAGGGGGAATTTTTAGCAAACATTAAGGGATGGAATATAACTATTTTTAGATTAAGAATTTAACCGTTTTCGTTTCGCTTGATAGCTACGGACAGTAGTAACAATTAAGGTTAAGATTGTAATCGGAATGACAAAACTGATCATCACAAAATTAAACCAAGGAAGTTGAGAATGTTGAGAAGAGTCGAGGATTAAATAGGAACTATAAGCAACATAATAAGCGAGAAACAGTATTCCTTCCCAACGAGCAATAGATTTCCCACTATAAAAAATTGGAAAACAGGAAATCGCCACCGCAATCATTACCGGAATATCAAAATTTAAAGCAGCCGTTGCAACTGGAATTCCATCTGGGGAAATAGCGGAAGATAGTCCTAAAACAGCCAAGATATTAAAAATATTACTTCCGACTACATTACCAACCGCAATATCGCGTTCTCCCTTAATACTGGCTACCACAGAACTGGCTAATTCCGGGAGGGAAGTTCCGGCTGCGACAATAGTTAATCCGATGACTAAATCACTCACTCCAAGGGCTTTAGCAATAGTAATTGAGCTTTCAACTAACCAATTAGACCCTTGAATCAGTAACACTAACCCCAGGGCAATTAAGGCAATATTAATCAGCCAATTTTTGAGACTATTTTCAACAGAAGTCTGAGATTGATTTTCAGAAGATTCCTCATCTTTTTGTTTCTTGGCTTCGTAAATTAAAAACAAAGTATAGACAATTGCCCCAATAAATAAAATCGTTCCATCGACCGGACTAATAATGCCATCACTGCCAAATATTAAGGTTAAAATAGACACCCCAATCATAATCGGAACATCTAAACGAATCAATTGACTCGCGACCATTAAAGGGGCAATTAAAGCCGAAATTCCTAAAATAATTAAGATATTAAAAATATTACTTCCAACTACATTTCCTAATGCAACATTCGCTTGACCTGCAAAACTCGATTGAAGACTGACCGCCATTTCAGGTGAACTGGTTCCATAAGCAACAATGGTAAGTCCCACCAGTAAGGAGGGAATTCTTAACATTGCAGCAATGTTTGAAGCGCCCCGAACTAAGAGTTCTGCACCCACAACCAGCAAGACTAAACCCCCTATCAGCAACAAAATCACGCTCAAGCTCATATCATAAAAATCCTTAACGGTTAAGATTATGCTTATTTATTGGTTCTGAACGCTCAAAACCCCTTTCGTCACTGTATCATGACTTGAATAGATGATGTTGATTGTAGATGTGCTAAAGTAAAGAAGATTAAAATTGTGATCAAAATTGACCCAATTTTTTTTAACAGTTCATCAGGATAAATATACCATGACTTATTCCGAAGAGTTAACTAATTTAGTTGTTGTCGCTTACCCAGAGCAAGAAAAGGCGAAAGAAGTTTTAAAACAACTGAAAGCACTGCAAGCACAAGGAATTATTTCCGTTGTCAATGCTGCGGTGATGGTCAAAAATGAAAAAGGCAAAGTTTCGATTAGTGAAACCGGAGATACGGATGCTAAAGGGGGAGCAATTATTGGTGGAATTACGGCGGGATTAATTGCTTTATTTAACCCCATTGGCGCTTTAGGAGTCATGGCTTTAACCGCAGGTGGGGCAGGTGTGGGAGCTTTAATTACTCATTTTATGGATTTAGGATTTCCTCAAGAAGATCTCAAAGAATTATCTGAATCTTTAACTCCTGGAAGTTCGGCTTTAATTGCCTTAGTTGAACATACTTGGGTTGATCAATTAACGGAAGCGTTAGAACAATATGCAGGGAGATTGTATAAACGTTCGATTAAAGCGGATATTGCGTCTCAATTAGAAACGACAGCAAAAACCGTTAATTCTGAAGTGGAATCAACTCCCCCAGAATCTTAAGAGAGGTGCCCCGTAGAGACGTTGCATGCAACGTCTCTACCCGATATAAATTGTGTTTTCCACCTATTTAATTTTTTGATTGAGAGCATTTTGAGCAATTTTAGTGATATAAATCGTAACAATAACGGTAGCCATTAAACCAATTCCATATAATAACCATTCTATCGGAGTCCGCGATCGCTCTCCCATCCCTAACTGAGCTAAACTTCCCACTAACGATCCCAAATAAACATATAAAATTGTACCCGGTAACATTCCAATCCAAGACGCTAAAAAGTAATCTTTTAAGGAAACATTGGTTAATCCAAAGGCATAATTGAGTAAATTAAACGGAAAAATTGGAGAAAGACGAGTTAACCCGACAATTTTCCATCCTTCTTCACCAACCGCTTGATCAATTGCTTTAAAGTTTTCATAATTTTCTAGCTTTTTAGCCACCCAATTCCGGGCTAAATATCGCCCAATTAAAAAGGCAAAAGTTGCCCCAATGACCGAACCAATAGACACATAAATCGAACCCCAAATCACCCCAAAAATAACCCCTGCACCCAAGGTTAGAAGGGAACCCGGAATAAATAATATCGTAGCTAAATTATAGATAATAATAAAAGCAATCGGCCCCCAAAATCCTAAATGCTCAACCCAATCCAAAAGATAAGTTATTAACTGTTGAATCCCCATTTTATTTCTATTTTCCCTATTTTTAATATGATCCCAGAATTTATATGAAATCTTGAATAACTGATAACTGATAACTGATAACTGATAACTGATAACTGATAACTGATAACTGATAACTGATAACTGATAACTGATAACTGTTAAATTAATGCCCCCCCACAACTAGAACCACACCCGGCGGTACATCCATAACAATAGGAAGCGGTTTGTACGGTTTCTATTAAATCTAAATTATTAGCAGCTAATAAATCACTGACCATTAAAGGTTTTCCAGACGTTGTGCGGGCGGGAATATTTTCCATTTGATTAAAATCACAATCATAAATATAACCTTGATAATCAATGGATAACTGATTACGACACATTAAATGGGACACGGTTTCAGGGTTATAGTTAAATTCCAAAAATTCTAAATAGGAATTTTCAAGTTTTTTCTGCTGTAAGTAAGATTTCGTGCGTCCGATGGGTAAATTTGTAATCGTCAATAACTGATTAAAATCAATATCAAACTGTTGTTTTAGATACTCTTTATAAGCTCGTTCTAGTTTAGACTGTTCAGAAGGCAGGGTAAACTTTTCGGCGGTGGGTAAAGCCGGATTATAAACTAAATCTAAGATTAATTCCGGTGTACGACCATATCCCAAACGGTTTAACCATTGTAGGGCTTGGATAGAATCTTGATAAACTCCTTTTCCTCGCATTTGAGCAACATTATTTTCTAAATAACAAGGTAAAGAAGCGACAATTCTTAATTGATGATTCGCGCAATATTCGGGGATATCCTCATAACCGGGAACAAAATAAATCGTTAAATTTGACCGAACAATCACTTGCTTTCCGGTTGTACGTGCGGCTTCAACTAAAAGTTTAAATCCATAATTCATTTCTGGCGCCCCTCCGGTTAAATCGACGGTTTGAATTTGAGGAAAGCGCTCAATTAATTCAATTAATTGAAAACTAATATCTAGGTTCAGTTCTTCACTCCGTTTTGGCCCTGCTTCTACATGACAATGGTTACAAGCGAGGTTACACCGTTTTCCTAAGTTAATTTGTAAGATTGTAATGGGTTGTTTAGTGAGGGGAAAACCTAGTTTTTGAGCAAACGGTGTCAGCGTTGTTTGAATCATGAGTTGAATCAGTGTTGAGTCTATAAATGAACATGAACTGATTTTAGCAGTAGATTCTCGATTTAGGTTTACCTTGACACATCGAGAGATAAATTGACACCCAGTTTCTTCACTCCAGAGGAAAGGAGGAGATGATAACCCCCAAAAATGGAATTAAATAATATACACTCTTATGGAAGACTTAATCCCTCTGTTTCAATGCTATCTTTCCTCTCCCGAATTCCGTCTTTACACCCCGAATCAAGACTCCTGATTGTCTGGGAAGCCTTGATTGTTTTAGTAACTCTCTATAACTGCTTTACTATTCCCTTTCGCATAGCGTTTAATGCAACAATTTCTAAGAATTGGTTTCTTTTAGATCATTTAGCAGATTTAATTTTAATTATAGATATTTTTTTGAGATTTCATATTAGTTATATAACGGAAGGGGAACTGATTAAAGATAAAGATAAAATTAGTATTAATTATCGAAAAACAGACTTTAAACCTAATTTAATTGCAAGTTTACCCTTAGATATTTTAGTCTATTTATTTTTACCCCAGGCTTCTCTAATTTTAATGGGTTTATGCCGAATTCCGAGATTATTAAGATTTCCTCAATGTTTTTTGATTTTTAGAAAATGGGATAACAATGTTTATTTTAATTCCGGTGTTGTTCGGATGTTTGAATTATTCATTATTGTTTTTTTAATTGATCATTGGGTCGCTTGTTTATGGTTTTTTATTGGAAATTTAACGGGACAATCAGGAGAGTCTTGGCTTCAAGGTGATAATTTGCATTTAGAAAATACAACAACTCAATATTTATATTCCTTGTATTGGTCAATTACAACGTTAACAACTGTAGGCTATGGGGATATTACTCCTCAAAACAATATTGAATTGATCTTTACCTTTATGGTGATGTTTTTGGGGATATCACTCTATGCCTTTGTAATTGGAAATGTAGCAGCATTAATTTCTAATTGGGATGCGAGTAAAAACCGATTTCGAGATAAATTAGGTCAAATTCAATCCTATATGTGGGAACGAAAAATTCCGCCTTCCTTACAAAAAAACATCTTAGATTATTATCAATATATGTGGGAATATAATCGAGATTTGTCGCTGGATTTTTACTTGTTAGATGAACTTCCACACTCGATTAAAACACGAGTCTATTGTTATCTTTATCAAGAACTTTTAGAAAAAGTTCCCATCTTTCAAGACGCTGAACCCTGTTTTATTGAGGATTTAGTGATTAAATTAAAACCCCGAATTCTCCCACCCCATGACTATGTAATTCGGGAAGATCAAATGGGACATGAAATGTATTTTGTGAAACGAGGACAATTGCAAGCCTTTTCAGAAAAAACGGGAAAAGTCTATAGTCTATTGGTAGCAGGTTCTTTTTTTGGTGAAATTGCCTTACTTTATAACAGTCGCCGGACGGCTTCAGTCAAAACCTTAACCTACTGTGAGTTATTTGTTCTCTATAAAGAAGATTTTGATAAAGTCCTAGAAAATTACCCTCAGTTTTCCGAAAAAGTTAAAAAAATAGCAGAGCAACGCCATCAAATTAGAGAATAATTTTCTCATGTTTTGAGGATTTATCGACGAATTTGTTGTTCTAATTGCGCTGGATTTGCCGTAATATTAAAGCGTTGCATCAAATACAACACCCCTGCCGCCACAAAGACACCAACCACTAAACCCACCACCGTTAAAAACCAAAAAGAACGTTTAATCGTTTTGAGGGTTTTGGGGTCATATTCCTGAACTTGGAAATCTTGAATTTCTTCACTAAACTCATCCGATTCAACTTGAGGAAAATGTACATTGTTAGGATTACCATTCTGTTGAAACGGTTCACGATTATTGGGGGAAAAGTTCATAATCAAATTAACGATGAGTTAAAGGGTTATACCCCAGAAAGGGTGGTTCTATTTTAATATAAAGAGAGTCTGACTTGCTACATTTGCTCCCCTTAAATCATGTCTGTTCTCTCACCTGAATTAAAACAACGTTTATCCACACCCTTAAAAATTGGCACCGTAGAAGTCAATAGTCGGGTGTTACAATCTCCCCTATCCGGTGTCACAGACTTGGTATTTCGGCGTTTAGTTCGTCGCTACGCCCCGGACTCGATGATGTATACCGAAATGGTGCACGCCAGCGAAGTTTGTCACGTTCGGGAACTGCCAAAAATGATGGAAGTTGACCCCAATGAACGCCCCATTAGTATTCAATTATTTGACTGTCGCCCCCATTTTTTAGCCGAAGCTGCCCAAAAAGCCGTTGAAGAAGGGGCCGATACCATTGATATTAATATGGGCTGTCCCGTGAATAAAATTACCAAAAATGGCGGCGGGTCTTCGTTGTTGCGTCAACCGGAAGTTGCAGAAACCATTGTCCGGTCAGTGGTTGAGGCGGTGAATGTGCCTGTAACCGTAAAAACTCGGATAGGGTGGAGTGATGAAGAGATCACAATTTTGGATTTTGCCCGTAGAATGCAGGATGCGGGGGCAAAAATGATCACCATTCACGCTCGAACTCGTGATCAAGGGTATAATGGTCAAGCAAAATGGGACTGGATTCGACAGGTTAAGGAACAGTTAAGCATTCCTGTTATTGCCAATGGTGATATTTTTTCCGTAGAAGCCGCCATTCAATGTTTACAAGAAACGGACGCTGATGGGGTGATGTGTTCGCGGGGAACCCTCGGTTATCCGTTTTTAGTGGGAGAAATTGACTATTTTCTGAAAACAGGAATATTAAAAACCCCGCCTTCAGTAATTGAACGGTTGCAATGTGCAAAAGAACACCTACAAGCGCTCTGGGAGTATAAAGGACAACGGGGAATTTATCAATCTCGAAAACATTTAACTTGGTATGCGAAAGGCTTTCCTGGGGCACAGGAATTACGCCATCATTTGGCCAGAATTGAAACCGTTGCTCAAGGATGGGAATTATTAGATAATGCAATAAATCAGTTATCTCAGAACAGTTTTGTTGCCTAGAAAACTTTAAAATCAGAACAGCCCTGGTTTTGTAGGGGCGAGGTTACTTTCAAAGTCCGTCAACTTAACGCCAAAAGTAGGCTTGTTACCGAAAGTTCTTTGATTTTTTTAAGCGTCAATGATCCCCCCTAACCCCCCTTATTAAGGGGGGGAATAGGAGATCCAAGTCCCCCTTTTTAAGGCTATGCCCTGAGCCTGCCGAAGGGGGGATTTAGGGGGATCTAATAAGAGCTTTAATCACAGGTTTTCGGCTTAAGTTGACACTAATAGCTATCCTTGCCCCTACTGGACATAATTAGTGAGGAATAATGATGGAAACCTTAAAAGGACGAGATTTTTTAAGTTTAGCTGATGTTAGTATTGAAGAACTTTATTTTTTATTAGATTTAGCGACTAAATTAAAATCAGGAATGGTTAAATTACGTCGCAATAAAGTTTTAGGATTAATGTTTTCTAAAGCTTCCACCCGAACCCGTGTGAGTTTTACCGTCGCCATGTATCAATTAGGGGGTCAAGTCATTGATTTAAACCCGAATGTTACTCAAGTTAGTCGAGGCGAACCTTTAGTCGATACGGCTAGGGTATTAGACCGATATTTAGATATTATGGCAATTCGTACCTTTGAACAAAAGGATTTAGAAACCTTTGCCAATTATGCTGAAATTCCTGTAATTAATGCTTTAACAGATCGAGAGCATCCTTGTCAAGTCTTAGCGGATTTAATGACGGTTCAAGAATGTTTTGGAACCTTAGAAGGATTGACCTTAAGTTATTTTGGCGATGGGGCTAATAATATGGCTCATTCGTTATTATTAGGCTGTGCAATGGTGGGGATGAATGTTAAAATCGCTACCCCAGCTAACTATTTACCCGATGCTGATATTGTTGAACAAGCGAAAAGTATTGCTCAAGGAAAAACAGCAGTTATTGTTACCGATGACCCCATTGAAGCCGCAAAAGATGCGAATGTTATTTATACTGATGTGTGGGCAAGTATGGGACAGGAAGAAGAAGCCAGAGCCCGAATTCCTCTGTTTCAACCTTATCAAGTCAATGCTAAATTAATGGAAAAAACTGCCGAAAATTCCATTGTTTTACATTGTTTACCCGCCCATCGAGATGAAGAAATTACGGATGAAGTAATTGAAGGTTCAAAATCAAAAGTTTGGGATGAAGCCGAAAACCGAATGCACGTTCAAAAAGCATTATTAGCGGTATTGTTAGGAGATGATTAACAGGTTTATTCAAGCATTTCCTCACCCATTGTTATAACCCTAGGGGGGCGACACTCATAGACTTTTAATCTTAACCCTAGTCATGGGTTGTCACCCACCCTACACCTTCTCACAATTTAAGTATTATTAACTTAATCGTGTTTTTCTCAAATATTTGGTATAGTGTATACATAGTATCTACATAGATTAAAAAGGATTAATAATGATGGTGACGAATGTAGCGAAGTGGGGGAATAGTCTAGCCGTTCGCATCCCTCAAAATGTTGCTCAAGCGATTCAAATTTCCGAAGGTTCACAAGTTACTTTTAGTGTAGAAAATGGAACGATTGTGATTAAACCCAGCAATCGTAAACGTTATTCTCTTGAAGAACTTGTGAGCCAAATCACTCCTGAAAATTGCCACACTGAAACAGACACAGGACTAGCCGTGGGGAATGAAGTTTGGTAAATCAATCCTATATTCCTGATAGGGGACATATTGTTAAGTTAAATTTTAATCCTACTCAAGGACATGAACAAAAGGGCTTAAGACCCGCTTTCGTTATTTCACCTTACGAATATAATGTTAAGAACTCCTTAGCTTTATTTATGCCAATTACAGCACAGGTAAAAGGCTATCCTTTTGAGGTTCGTCTTCCTTCAGACTTAACAACTTATGGCGTTATTTTGGTAGACCATATCAAAAGTTTGGATTATAAAGTTCGTTTAATTCAGTTTATTGAAATAGTACCCGAAGATGTAATTCAAGAAGTTCAGGCAAAAATAGAGGGACTCATTTTCTAATATTTTTTGATATTAAAGGAGTAATATTAATTATTACTCCTTTAACCCCATTTTAACGGCTTAACTGTCAGAATTAAAGGGCTCTAGGGAATGATTAGAAGCTGATTTTAACGGTTTAGAAACAACCGGGGTAATCACTTGAGGTTGGGCATGATTTTGACTTAGGGTTTCAATGGTTTCTGCAACATCAATTCCCGTTGTTTGTTTTAATTCTGCTAAAAATGCGGCTAATTTTGTAGCACTTCCTCCCTGGGTACTATTGACAACGGTAACATTATCCACTTCCACTTTAGGAACCGTTGCTACCATTGTTTTTAATAACCCTTCTAATTTTTGATAGAGGAAAATCTCTCTGGCATTTGAACCCGCTAATTTCCAAGATTCTGCTAATCGTTTGGCGGCTTCCGCTTGGGCTTTTCCTGCTTCTAATATTTGAGACGCATTACCTTTCGCTTCCGCCATTGCCCGTTTACATTGAGCTTCTGCGGGTGCAACCACATCCGCTTGTAACTGTTGTTCAACTTGCTTAATTCGAGCTTGTTGAACTAACACTTCCGCTTGAGTTTTTGCCACTTGGGAAGCCGTTTCTGATTCCGATTCTGCAATCACAGCCTGTCGTTTTGTAATCGCATCTTTCACCCGACGTTCAGCTTCAGCTTTAGCAACTTCAATATCCGTTTCTAACTTTTTCAAAGCCGTATTTTTCTGGTTTTCTGCGGTTTGAATTGCGGCTTCTGCATGGGCTTTGGCTTCCGCAATTCTCGCATCTCGGAATAAATCTGCCCGTTGTTTTCGACCAATAGAATCTAAATATCCGACTTCATCAAAGATATTCTGAACTTGCAAAGTATCTAACACTAATCCCAACTTTTCTAAATCATCTTCTGCTTCTTCTAATAAACTTTTAGCAAAAGCTAATTTATCGCCATTTACCTGTTCTGGGGTTAAACTTGCTAACACCCCGCGCAAATTTCCTTCTAAGGTTTCTTTGGCTAATTGTTCAATTTCCTTCCGACTTTTCCCTAATAACCGTTCAATGGCATTATGAATCGTTGGTTCTTCCCCGGCAATTTTAATATTAGCAACGCCTTCAACGGTTAACGGAATCCCCCCTTTAGAATAGGCATTCGACACTTTTAACTCAATAATCATATTGGTTAAATCCATGCGAAAAGCGTGTTCTAATAAAGGAATTCTAATGCTACTCCCGCCTTTAACTAAACGATAACCCACATCTTGTCCCCCTTCAACGGGGCGACGACTTCCAGCAAAAATTAACACTTCACTGGGTTGACAAATATAATAAAGGTTACGAATCACCAAAAATCCAGCCCCAGTTCCTAATCCTAAAATTCCTAATAAAGCAATGATAATTTCCATCTTTAAAATCTCCTAATCATCATAGAATTTAAAAACAAACGGTATTATTTTCCTGATAATTTAACCCCTAATGTTTGTTCAACTGTAACTAAAAATTGCCGAAAAATTTCAGGATAAGCATTGACAACACCTGCAATAGATTTACCATCCCCACTATCAATGACATTAATTTTTTGTAAGTCTACACGAGTGGGAACTTTAGCAGCTTCATTGAGAATCATTTCAATTTGTTGTAAATAAAATAATTCCGACGCATCTGACCCCGTTTCCTGCCAAATTTGATTTAATAAATCTGTTACCGTTGCCGCCGCTAAGGCATTTTCTGTTAAAGATGCCGCTTCTCCTCTTGCTCTTAATTCCTGGGCTTGACGTTGAGCTTCCGCAGGTAAGACTTCATCCGATTCTAACCGTAACCGTTCTAATTCTGCTCTTACGGTTTGTAATAATTGTTCAGCTTTTGCTCTAGCTTCTTTAGCGGCTGCGATGGTTCTTTCTTCTTCTGAACGCGCTTGTTGTTCTAATTCAGCTTTAATTTTTCGCAGTTCATTATCTTTCTGTAAAACAACAGTTTGCGCCTGGGTTTTTGCCACTTCTGCTTGTCGCCGACAGTCTGCTTCCGTTTGTTCAGCTTCTGCTAAGGCATTTGATTCCGCAATTTCCGCATCTCGAACAATTAAGGCAATTTGACGGCGACCAATAGAATTCAAATAATCCACATCATCAGACACACTTTGAATTTTTAAGGTGTCTAATTGTAAGCCTAATTTTGATAAATCCCGTGAAACATCTTCAGCAATGCGTTCTGCAAATTGTAACCGATCTTCGTTTAATTGTTCTGGGGTTAAGGTTCCCACAACACCGCGTAAATTTCCTTCTAAGGTTTCTTTAGCAACCCGTGAAATTTCTGAACGATCTCGCTCTAAAAACCGTTCAATGGCATTCCCCACAATAGCACGATCATTAGAGATTTTAACATTAGCGATCGCTTGAATATTTAAAGGGGTTCCTCCTTTAGAATAAGCATTTTTCACTTCCACACGCACTGGCATTGTCCGTAAATCCATTGTCTTAACGGTTTCTAAAATGGGAATACAAAGGGTGCGTCCGCCAAAAATAACTCGATATCCGACTTCCTGGCCGTCTTTATTGCGACGTTTGCGACCGGATAAAATTAAAATTTCATTGGGTTTACAAATTTGCAGAAAGGTATTCAAAAACCAAATAAAAATTATAACACCAAAAATTGATAAAGCAATGGGTAAAGCCGTTCCAATACTGCTAGAAGAGGTATCCGGTGAATTATCAGGAGTGGGGGCTTGAGCCACTTCTGTAATCCTTGATGAATTCTGAATTTTGGGGATGGAATTTTGCATGATCTTCCCTCTTATTATAAAATTAATCTGAGTCAGATTTAGGATCTCTAACTTTTTTTACAGTTTCCTGAATCTTAATCCTTAATCTTTAATTTGAGTTTAAGAATTTTTCAGGAATTACTAAGACTTTATCATGATGTCTTCCTACAACAAAAACTTTATCTCCTTTTTCAAACTGATGATCCTCCTCGGTGATGGCAACCACATCGACCATTGATTCTTTTAAATATAATCGCACTTTTCCTTTACAGTTGTGATCAAAGGGAATTTCAACCGTTGCCCATAATCCAACTAAATCTTCTGATAAAATTAAACTATTGGCTTGTTGTTGGTGAAGTCGCCTTAAAATTCCAACTATTACCGTTCCAAAGCTCACCCCAACCCCTAGAGAAATGGCAAAAATTAAGCTAGGGGAAAGCAAAAGATTAAGTTTTGTTAAAAGAAATCCGGTTAAGCCAAAAAAACAGCCCCCAAACGTCCAAAATCTTAAACTGAAAATGGGTAATCGGAAACCCGGTTGACGGTTTTTCGGGTGTTTTTGCGGGGTGAGGGCTTCTGCATCCTTTGGCGGTTTAGACAGTTCTACATCTATCTCAAAATGGGGATCAAAATCCACACCATCGAGTCCAGCAAAGGCAGATAAAATCACAAAACCCCCACCAATCGTAAGACAGAATAGATACAGTGTCAGCATTATGGGGTTTCTCAGTCCAGAAGAACCATTGAATTACTTCTATTGTCGCAAATCTTTGAACCTATGTAACTGCTTTTGTTAAGAAAGTTTGCGTTTTAATTCTGATAAATTTACAGGTTTTGGTTGAAATTGACTGTTCAATGAATCAAAGTTTTAGTATAATTACTTAATAAATTAACTGTCTCCTATTTTTACCTCTGTACACTGACGGATTAATGGAGGAGCAGCGACGGTTAATTTATGACCGGGACAAACCTGTATTTTTCCTTAGAAAACAGTAAATTCCGCCCTGTTTTCTCTCCATTCCCTATTGAGATGGAGCCTTTAGCGGTTTGTTAACTCATGAACAATGATTTTATCAACGAATACCAAAAACAGTTGGTGAATTGGCAAAAACAACTGTTTGATACTTGGCTGGAAAACCTCAAAACAGCACCCAAGACCTTGAATGCTCAAGAAGCCTATGAAAAAACCTTAAGTTACCAAGAAGAACTGGTACAAACAGGCTTCAAAGTTCAAGAAGTTACGAATCAAGCGGTAATGGAATCTCAAAAACAATTTTGGGATAATTATTTTGAATTTATGAAAAAAACCGCTACTCCGGCGGTGTAATATTTCGTCTAATCACCTTTTAGCAAGCCTCCCAGGCTTGTTTCCTGTTGCTTAGTCAATTTTTTATGATCTCACCCCCTAGCCTTCTTCCCTGCAAGAAAAAGGGGGTGGTTAGTCCTGTGAAATTGAGGGCAAATTTAATATTCATAATTCTTCTCCCCTTTCCCTATAGGAGAAGCTTGGGGAGAAGTTGTACAAGTAGGTGAGGAAAAATGAAACACCACTGGGAATTAGGGAAGAAGTCAAAACAAACCTATTTAACCGTCTTGATTAATTTGAGTAATTAATTCTTGTAAAATTTGAGAAGCTTGCTCATTTTCGACTTGACAAGTTCCCGCATTTTCATGACCGCCTCCAGCATATTTTAACATTAACTCTCCAATATTGGTTTGAGAGGTTTTATTAAAAATTGATTTACCCACCGCAAACACAGTATTTTGTTTTTTAAGACCCCATAAAACATGAATTGAAATATTACATTCGGGAAATAAAGCATAAATCATAAACCGATTTCCGGCATAAATCACCTCTTCAGACCGTAAATCTAAAACAACTAAGTTTTGATGTACTGTAGAACAGCGTTTAATTTGATCCTTAAAATTTTCCTCATGTTCAAAATAAATTTCAATCCGTTCTTTTACATCTGGCAGTTGTAAAATATCAGAAATCGGATGATTTTTACAATAATCAATTAACTCCATCATCAGTTGATAATTAGAAATGCGGAAATCCCGAAACCGTCCTAACCCTGTCCGAGCATCCATGAGGAAATTTAATAAAACCCAACCTTCAGGATTTAAGACTTCTTCTTGATTAAATTGGGCAGAATCTCCTTTATCCACTGCCTCCATCATTTGCTCAGAAATATTCGGAAATTTAGCTTTTCCCCCATAATAATTGTATAAAACCCTAGCTGCAGAAGGTGCTTTGGGATCAATAATATAATTATTATTAACCGAAGGGTTGCGAAGGGTTTCACTTAAATGATGATCAAACGCTAAATGCACCCCTTCAACATAAGGTAAATTAGTCGTAATATCCTGATTGGTAATTTCTATTTTGCCATCCTGCATATCTTTAGGATGCACAAATTTAATTTCATCAATGATATCTAAGTCTTTTAAAAGAACCGCACATACTAAACCATCGAAATCACTGCGGGTAACAAGTCTATATTTTTCAGTCATTGTTTTTTCCTTGAGATTGAAAATTCCAGATTCTATTATAATGTTTAATTTTAAAGCTAAATAAGCCTTAGTTTACACCGGACTCCAAGGTTTTCACCGTTAAGACTTGGGGAGGTGTAGCATCGGGGGGATAAATAAACTCCACTCCCACAGAACGAGATCCTCCAGGGGGTAATGTTAACGTAATTAATGATTCCCCTTGCTGTCCTTGACGTTGAACTAAGTGAAAATAACGCTGTTGAGTTTGCCCAAAATCATCGCTGTATGTAAACCGAACTGTTCCTCGGAAAAACACCTGTCCTTGAGGAGGTTCAATAAAGGTTAATCGATTAGAAGCCACATTTTGTTTAAAGGGGGTTTGAATCGATAAACTCACCCTTTGGGATTGGCGGGTAGAGTTGTATAACGGTAAGGTCAGACGATATTGTACGCCATAATTTCCATGGGCACGAGTCGCTGTATCGGGATAACGGGCTAACAACGGCGCACTCTGAATTTGCTGAGTCCCCAAAGTAACCGTTGGAACCGTACTCAAGGGATAGGAAAAAGCATACCCTGGATAGGGAATGGTTAGATAATTCATCCCTGGACGGTCTACCACTGTCCCTGTCCATTCAGAACCCACCGAAACCCCCGCCACACGGCCATAAACTTTTTCTCCCTGATACGCATTTTCCCCTAAAGTCGGGATAATATCTCTCGGTTCTGCCAGTCTGCCCGTATTTAAGAAATTTAGCCATTGACTTAATATCGGCATTTGGGGAGAAAAGGAAGAGATAGGAAAACCAGGAATATTCGGACGGGTCGGAGAACTCCCAGAAGTTGCAAACCGAACTAAATTCGCCAGATGCACCGGGCCATTGCTTTGTAACCGCAGGAACGTTGAACGGGCACTGGCCGTTGGAATGGGTAAACTAAACAACATCTGGGTTTGTTGCGGCGGAATCATGATTTGTTCGGGAAAGGTGCGTTGATGGCGTCCTCGCAAAATATCCCCCATCAACCGTGACCCTGGCCCCGAAAATACCCGACCTTGGGGGTCTTCCACCATTGGCGGCAATTCCACAAATGGCGCGTCCGGTGAAGTAACGTAACTCATTCCTTGCAGAATATTTAAACTAACGGGTCGAGAAGTAGGATTATAAATTAACACCCCTTGATATAAAGTTTGTTGTTTATTAATCGGACGAGAAATATGATGGGAAAAAAAGTCAAACTGTCCGCTTATAGGAATATTAAGATGGGCATTGGGGAATTTTTTTGCTGTTTGGGGAAAAGTCGATAATAAAATCCCTTCTCCTTTCACGACTTCAGGACTATTACTATTAAAAACCGGAATTTCATTCAATTGTCCTGGTAATGGCCGAATTTCCTGTCTTTGGGTAATATATCGTTGCCCAGAAGTTGGGGGTGGAATCGTAATCACTTCAGCCAAATAAAACGCAGGAACAAAAGGAAACATAAACAACTATTTACTCTCTGGTATCGCAAGTTTTACTCTGTTGTTAAGATGGCTTTTTTAGGAACATTTGTCAACCCTTCGTAGTAAGCCCTGAAGGGCTTAGGGCCCTTCGTAGTAAGCCCTGAAGGGCTTAGGGCATTGAGGCGTGAACGCCTCACTACAAATGTGCAGGTTTCTTTGGGTTATCAACATAAATCTTTGATTAACATTAAATTTATTGGAATTTCAGCCAGGATGCTTTATCCTAAAATTTGTTAAAAGCCATCTATCTCAGGAAATACACTAATTCCTGCCACCGTTTAATATACAACGACCATGAAAGTTCAGACCTCTGTTTTTGCAGCACTTTTGTCTTTGACCGTTCTGGCTACTGCCAATGTTGCTAAAGCAGACACCGTAAAAGCTCGCTGTGATGTTTATCCCAAAGGAGAAGATAAAGCATCATCTTCTGGTCTATGTACCTTTTCTCAGCGTCAAGGTGTCGTTGGCATTCAACTCCAGAATGGCAAACGCTACGACTTGCGCCCGGTAGGTGATGAACCCGGTAACTATGTAGACCAAAATGGTAAATCTGCCTATCGTCAAGCTGGTTTGGACGACAAAGGGCAAATTTATCGGTTAGCCAATGAATCAATTTATATCTATTGGGATACGGCTCCCTACTCCAATTCAACTCGCTAACCTACTATTTTGAACCATTTTCTGTTTAAATTTTGACAAATCACTTTACTATCCTTTAAGGAGGAAATAGTTATGAGTATGGAAGATAAAATCAAAGCTGCGGCTACCAATGTCGAAGGCAAATTAAAAGCGGCTGCGGGTGAGTTGACAGGCGATAACCAACTGAAAGCAGAAGGAGAAGCCAAACAATTACAAGCAGAGGCTATGAATGCAGCAGCCGATCTCAAAGACAAAGCTAAAAACGTTGTTGATGACTTAAAAAATGCAGCTAACAATGCACTCGATAGCGTCAAAAAGAAATTGGATTAGTTAAGAAAATTAGATTATAAATTGATAATCCCCTATTGAGTGCATAGCTGAATGGGGGATTTTGGTAAGTGCGAAGAAACTTATTTTGACAAAATTGCGATCGCTAGAACTAAGTTATTTTATTGTTTTTGGCTATCCCATTGGATTATAATAATTAAAGGTCAACTATCGAGATTATTGATTAAACTAGAATCAATGCGATCGCCTGACTCAAATATTAACTAGACAAGGCTGTAGGGATGGAAAAGTTAGTCATCATCAAAATTGGGGACGGCGACTTTCAACAGGGGTTTCCAGTAACATTATATATTGGGAAACAAGGCGATCACTTTTCCCCTAGTTGGGACGGAAAACTGCCTCCAGAACCCCAACTTCCTGTATTATATAGTGAGTGGCAGTCGGAGTATCCCCGCTATTACAAGTATTTTATAATACAGACAATCAATCAAAAATCTGAAGATTTAATTAACGCATTAAATAATTGGCTCAACTCAGAAACATTTCGCACTATTAAAGACAAGTTACTACACAAGTTGGATGAAAATGATACTGTGCAGATGATTATTCAGACGGAAGATCCGATATTGCGACGACTACCTTGGTGTCAGTGGAATTGGTTTGAGGGTTACACTAAAGCTGAAGTTGCGATTAGTTTACCCAACAATGATCTCCCCTCTCAAGAAGTGCAACCTAAACCCAAAGTCAGGGTATTAGGGATTTTAGGCGAGTGTTCTCATCCTAACACAAGTATTGTGATTGATACTAATCCAGATCAACAGTGTTGGGAGAATTTATCGAATGATGCTGAAATAGTATTTTTAGAAGAACCGACCCGACAAGAATTTAATCAAAAACTTTGGGATAAAAACGGATGGGATATTTTATTTTTTGCGGGACATAGTTGGAGTAACCCCGATGCAACTACCGGAGAAATGAAGCTCACCCATAATAATAATGTAACCATACGCGATTTAAAGTTAGCTCTAAAAAAAGCAATTGAACGGGGGTTACAGTTAGCGATTTTTAACTCCTGTGATGGGTTAGGACTTGCACGGGATTTGGCAGAATTACACATCCCCCAAATAATTGTAATGCGAGAACCTATTCCCGATTTAGTCGCGCAAAAATTTCTGGAATATTTTCTCGAAGCCTTTTCTAGTGGCAAATCTTTATATATTGCGGTGAGGGAAGCACGGGAACAATTACAGGGATTAGAAAACCAATATCCTTGTGCGTCTTGGTTGCCTGTTATTTGTCAAAATCCGACCGTAAAACCTGTTAGTTGGAAAGGATTTAATCAATCCCTTACATCTTTGTTAGTAGGAAAAGATATTTCTCAATCTATTAATAATTTTGATTTAGCTTGGTTTTGTTCTCTTGTAAAAGATAAAAATCTTGATCAGACTATTAGAAAGGCATATCAAAACTCTTTACCTTCCGTTTTAAAATCCGATTTAAAATTGTGGAGCTTGGAAAGCAATAATATTAAACAAATATTACAAATACTTGCAGGATTTAAAAGATTACCTCAGTTTTTGAATCATCTGATTCAAGATG
The DNA here is from genome assembly GCF_014697575.1 of Planktothrix sp. FACHB-1365. Taxonomy (GTDB): domain Bacteria; phylum Cyanobacteriota; class Cyanobacteriia; order Cyanobacteriales; family Microcoleaceae; genus Planktothrix. The sequence goes on from NZ_JACJSC010000028.1 coordinate 22,540, forward strand.
AAAATGTACCCGAAGAAATTCGGAGTAAATTGAGTGATTTAAAAATCGAAGAAATGCTACTTGTTAGCAGTGATAAACTCCTAGAATCCTATTTAATTGTTACCCTTAAACCTGCTGAGGATAATTCTAAAGAATTTTTACTGAATGCTTGGTTAATTATGGATGACTCAGTACCATTAGATAATAACCCCTATCGGTTTTTACCTCTTATTGATGATGAGAATCAAAGACAACCGGAAATTAAATGTAAATCAGATAAAATTCCAGAACATTTAGACAAATTAATCAGAAAATGTGAGGAATATTTAGAAGGGAAAAAATATAACTTAACCATTGAATTTCTCTTACCGATTGATTTAATATGTCAAGAAGTAGATCGCTGGAAAATCAATGATCCATTAGTTAAAGAAATACCTGTAGGATTTAGGTATCCAATCAGATTAAGATCACTAGAACGTCAGGAGTCTGGCTATTTAAAGACTTATCAATCTAATTGGCGCAAAAATTGGGATAAAGTTAGAAATGTTTTAGAGCAAAAACCAACCCCAGAATTATTTGAACATCTTCAAGAAATAGAAAGTTTTAATAATTGGAAAAAATTAAGCCTCAGCTTAAATGAAAAAATAGGACTTAAGTTAACTTGCGCTCCTCCTCAAGCTCAAGCCAAAAGAAAGGATTTGTTTCTAGCAATTTTACAAGCTACAACACCTATAGCAATTTGGACAAGATGCAATCTTAAAAATTGCGATTTAGCAGCAGAAATAGAGAGGATTTTAACCTTAAATACCTTAAGTCGTTTGTGTGAATCTGTTCAGAAAGTTAGGGCGGAAGCTAACGCTGAAGAAAATGAGCAACATTTAGGGTTTCATTTAGCTCTAATGTGGGAAAATCCCTATCGTCTTACACCTGATGTTATGGTACAATTGATGCCACCTGGACAATAATAAGATTTATCCCATTTTTTCATAGATAGTCTGGGCATTATATACCCTTTCAAAAGACTTTTGTATGGCTAACGCTTCTTCGGGTGTACCAAAATCACTCACAGAAATCGGGAAATTTAGAGTTTCTCCATGAGCCACCTTTTTAACTAAATTCGTAATTTCAATCCCAATATGATCATTAAACTGAAAGGTTTGAGAAAACTGCTCATCTTCACTAAAGCTAGTCAACTCACGATCGCCAATTTTTGCCTTTTTTACCGTAAAAGTAAAGGTTTTTTGGCTATCTCCTAATAAAACCACAACTTCTAACCCATCTAGTTTATTTTTAGCTAAGTCAAATCGCTCAATTTTTTTAATCAATAATACTTGTGTCTTCATAATTCTTATAATATGAAATCCCATTATAGATGCTACAGATGATTCCCCCTAACCCCCCTGTAGAGACGTTGCATGCAACGTCTCTACAGGGGGGAATTTGCAGCAAACATTAAGGGATGGAATATAACTTGCCAGTTTCCTCCTGCCAAAAATTAGCCTCCTCGGTGTATAATTCATCAATATAGCAAATCTTTAAATAAAAACGATGAATAACTGGAAAATATTTAAAGGAAATAGTCAACCCCATGATGATATTAACCGCCTTCCACCTCCCCCCAGTTGGCGTAAATTTACGGGGGTAGATGAAGCAATTGTTAAAGAAATTGAACAACGTTGGCTAAAGTTTTGTCAGGGTTTAGAAAAAAATACTAGGGATGAACAACGGGGTCAAAGTTTTCGGATTCAAACTGATAACAATAATGACCGCAATAGTGTGATTAATATGGTCAATGCGGCTTTATATTTAAGACGACCTTTATTAGTAACTGGAAAACCGGGGACAGGTAAAACCTCTTTAGCTTATGCGGTGGCTTATGAATTAAAATTAGGGACAGTTTTACCTTGGTATATTACCGCCCGTTCAACATTACAAGAAGGATTATATCGTTATGATGCGATCGCTCGTCTTCAAGATGTACAAATGGGCGATAAAAGTAAAGATATCGGTCGCTATATTCAATTAGGGCCATTAGGAACAGCGTTGCTTCCTTCCCCTCGTCCCCGTGTATTATTAATTGATGAAATCGACAAAAGTGATATTAATTTACCCAATGATTTACTGAATTTATTTGAAGAGGGAGAATTTGAAATCCCCGAATTAGCTCGAATTTCTCAAGAAATAAATCAAGTAGAAGTTAGAACCTATGATGGGATAGACGTACCCATAAAAGATGGAAAAGTTCGTTGTCTAAATTTCCCCTTTATTATTTTAACGAATAACGGTGAACGAGATTTTCCTCCCGCATTTCTCAGGCGGTGTTTAAGGTTAAATATGCCTTATGATCCTGATGCAACTGCGTTAATGGAAATTGTTGAAGCCCATTTAGAGAAAGATAAATTAACGCAAGATAGAACAAAAATAGAGAATTTAATTAAAAAGTTTATAGAATTACGAGAAGGAGGAGATATTGCTACAGATCAACTTTTGAATGCAATTTATATGGTGACTCGTGAATTTAAACCCGAAGCAGCAGAAGAAAATGATCTAATTGATGTGTTAATGAAATACTTAAGCAGTGCGGAGGACAGATGATTAATCAATTAATTACTGCGTTGAGTCAAGAACTGGAATTGTCAGCCGAAGAAATAGCGGATACAATTTGGTTAGCACTGCAAATTGATCAATTTTCTTCTGAAGATATTGTTCCCACCCAACCCCCCTTAAAAAGCGGAGAGTTAGAGCAACAATCATTAAAAGAGAGTGATCCCCCCCAGCCCCCTTTAAAAAGCAGGGAGTTAGATCATCCAGAAACAGTAAAAAATCAGTCACCAGAGGAACAAAAAGCAGGTATCTACCCCCGAAATCAACAACAAACCTCAAAAACTTCGGGTTTATCTTTAAAGGTTCCTGATGCTTCTTCTCTGCGGGAACCGTTAATATTAGCACGGGCATTTAAACCTTTAATGCGTCGGGTTGCTTCCGGTCAAAAATGGGTTTTAGATGAAGTTGCGACGACTGAACAAATTGCGGAAAAAGGGATTTGGATACCTGTATTAAGACCCACATTAGAACCTTGGTTAGATTTAGAATTAGTGATTGATGAATCTATTTCTATGCAGATTTGGAGACAGACAATTAAAGAGTTAGAAAAACTGTTAAAAAATTATGGAATTTTTCGAGATGTACGAGTTTGGGGACTGATGACTAATGACAATCAACAAATACAAATTCGTCGGGGTATTGGTGCTACAACAAAGAATCAATCTCCCCGGAGTCCTAAAGAATTAATAGACCCCAGTGGGCGACATTTAGTGTTAGTTGTCAGTGATTGTGTGTCATCTTTATGGCGGAATGGAAAGGTAACACCTGTATTAGAATTATGGGCAAAACAAGGGTCAATGGCAATACTTCAAATGTTGCCTAAATGGATGTGGAAAAGAACGGCGTTAGGGAAAGCTTCAGAAGTGAAATTGCAGGGATTAAACCCAGGGGTATTTAATCAGAATTTAATTGCTCAGAAAGTGTCTTTATGGGATGAATTAGATGGGGGTGTGAAAGTTCCTGTATTTACTTTAGAACCCGATAAAGCTGGAAATTGGGCGCAAATGTTGGCAGGAAAGGGGAGTATTTGGGTATCGGGATATGTGTTTAAATTAGGTACGATTTCTGTTAAAAACGAAAGTGAGTTATTGAATTTAGCACCTGATTTCAGTGCAGAATATCGCGTGCAAGGGTTTCGGGTGACTGCTTCACCAATGGCGCGAAAATTAGCAGGATTATTAGCGTCTGCTCCTGTGATTACTTTACCGATTGTACGATTAATTCAGGAAACTTTTTTAAAAGATTCTCTACAAGTTAATGTAGCTGAGGTGTTTTTAGGGGGATTATTAAAGCCGTTATCTGAAATTAATGCGGAAACGAATCCTGATTATGTTCAATATGGGTTTATGGAGGGAGTACGGGAGTTATTGCTTGATTCTGTGCCTTCTGATTATGTGTTGACTGTAATTGATAAGGTATCGAACTATGTGGCGAAAAAACTGGGTTTATCGGTGGTGGATTTTGCGGCGGTTTTGAAGCATGAAGAACCTGTTAAAGATAGTGAGACGGCTGATCAAATTGGCTATTTTGCAACAGTTACGGCTCAAGTTTTAAGACGTTTGGGTGGGGAGTATGCGAAATTTGCTGATTCACTTGATGATCAGATTTTAGTTGATGCGAATGACCCCCCAACTGAGGAAATACAGTTAATACAATCATTGTTAGATGTTCGGGGTCAAAGTCAAGTTGTTAGAACTATTTTGCAAAATAATCAGCATTTAATCAATGAAAATTTTGTACAAACGATCAAGCAGCTTGCTACAATCATGTCCAGTGAAGGGAATGAAGATATTGCCCACTGGTTGCAAGATTTATCGGCAGAAGTTTTAGAAAATGTTGTTGAAACATCACCCTATTTAGAATTATTGCTGGAATTATTGCAAGCCATAGTCGATAGCAACAGCGATCCTCAAGTTGTTTATCCTATTTTGAGTCAGAATATTGATAAGCTAAATGACCAATTTGCTCAAGCTATGGATTCTTGGGCAAGAGCAAATTTACTAAATGTTGAGCAAGAAACTGCACAAGCTATTGCAGCAGCTATTGGAAACTTGAGTAACTCAATTCAGCAGTTTCCATTAGGAAATAGAGCAGATAACTTAGAGATTGCAATTGGTGGCTATTATATAGGATTAACGGTGTTTGAACGCTCAACCTATCCCCTATTATGGGCTAATCTCCAAAACAATTTAGGGGCTGTTTTCAGTGATCGCATCAAAGGAGAAAGGGCTGAAAATTTGGAACACGCAATCTTTGGTTATCAATCTGCTTTAGAAGTTCATACCCGTCATACATTTCCTGAAGATTGGGCAGCTACTCAAATGAATTTGGGAACTGTCTACTCTAGTCGGATTCGAGGAGAAAAGGCTGAGAATTTGGAATACGCGATCGCTTGTTATAAAAGAGTATTAACAGTCTATACCCGTACTGCTTTTCCTGAAAATTGGGCAAGTGTGCAAAATAATTTAGCGTCTGCTTATTCTGGTCGGATTATGGGGGAAAAGGCTGAGAACTTGGAAAACGCGATCGCTTCTTATTACGCTGCTTTAGAAATCTATACCCGTACTGCTTTTCCTGAAAATTGGGCAAGTGTTCAAAATAATTTAGCGTCTGCTTATTCTGGTCGGATTATGGGGGAAAAGGCTGAGAATTTGGAATACGCGATCGCTTGTTATGAAACTGCTTTAGAAATCTATACCCGTACTGCTTTTCCTCAAAATTGGGCAAGTGTCCTAAATAATCTAGGGTCTGTCTATTCTAATCGGATTAAAGGTGACAGGGCTGATAATTTGGAAAACGCGATCGCTTGTTATCAAGCTGCATTACAAGTCTATACCCGTGAATACTTTTTCCAAGATTGGGCAAGTGTGCAAAATAATTTAGGGTCTGCTTATTCTGGTCGGATTATGGGGGAAAGGACTGAGAATTTGGAACACGCGATCGCTTGTTATGAAGCTGCTTTAGAAATCTATACCCGTGAATACTTTTGCCAAAATTGGGCAAGTGTGCAAAATAATTTAGCTTCTGCTTATTCTGGTCGGATTAAAGGTGACAGGGCTGATAATTTGGAACAGGCAATCGCTCATTATGAAGCAGCATTAGAAATCTATACCCGTAATGCTTTTCCTGAAAATTGGGCAAGTGTCCTAAATAATTTAGCTTCTGCTTATTCTGGTCGGATTAAAGGTGACAGGGCTGATAATTTGGAACAGGCAATCGCTCATTATGAAGCAGCATTAGAAATCTATACCCGTAATGCTTTTCCTGAAAATTGGGCAAGTGTGCAAAATAATTTAGCGTCTGCTTATTCTGGTCGGATTAAAGGTGACAGGGCTAATAATTTGGAACACGCGATCGCTTGTTATCAAGCTGCATTAGAAGTATATACTCGTAACTTCTTTCCTCAAAACCATGCAGCAACCCTCTTTAATTTAGGAGTTGCCTATCAAAACGTATATAGTTTTCAAAACGCCTATAACACTTTCGCACAAGCCATTGATACAGTGGAATCTCTGCGAAGTGAAATTTCATCGGGTTATGAATCAAGAATAAAAATTAATGAAGAGTGGAGTAAACTTTATACAAAAATAGTAGAAGTTTGCCTAGAATTGCGTAACTATACTAGCGCTATTGAATATGCAGACCGTAGTAAAGCCCGTAACCTTGTCGAACTTATCGCCACCCGTGACGCATACCCTAAAGTCGAAATGCCCCGCTTTAGCCAAATTAAAAGAGTATTAGACCAAGAAACAGCCATTATAGAATGGTATATCTTAGAGAATGAATTTGTCACGTTTATCATCACTGCTCAAACTCAGTCGCCTATTGTCTGGAGATCATCTAAGGAAGACCTAAACAATCTGCTTGAGTTTAGCCAAAAATACTTCTCTGCTTATAGGGAAAAAGATTGGCAAGATAAGTTAGAAAATTCTCTACATGAACTATCTCAAATATTGCATTTAGATGAAATTTTAAATCAAATGTTAACTTGTCAGCGACTTTGCCTAATTCCTCATAGATACCTGCATAATTTTCCTCTTCATGCTTTACCTGTTTCCACACGATACCTTGAAAGTCAGTCTTTACTAGAACTTTTTCCTAAAGGGATTCAATATGCACCCAATTGGCCACTTTTGAGAGATACAGCCAATCGTGTGCGACCGAATTTTACTAACTTATTTGCTATTCAAAATCCTTCAGAAGATCTTGTATTTACTGACATGGAAGTAGAAAATATCCAACAATATTTTTCTAATTCGACAGTTTTACGAGGTCGTAATGCCACAAAAGAAGCAGTGATAAACTCAAAGCAACTATCATTTGCTGATTGTCTTCATATTTCTGGACATAGTTTTTTTAATTTTCAATCACCTTGGGATTCTGCAATTATTCTAGCTGATGCAGAAGAAAGTTCAGATGAAAGTCAGGTTAATCTAAGAAATAGCTATCCACGTTTCAATCTTACAAAAGTTTTAACTATTGCTGAAATTTTCAAACTCAATCTTTCTCAATGTCGTTTAGTCACTCTCTCTGCTTGTGAAACAGCTTTAGTCGATATTTCCAGTTATATTGATGAATATGTGAGTTTTCAGTCAGCTTTTTTATTGGCGGGTGCTAAAACTGTAATTGGTAGTCTATGGGTTCCAAGTGATTGTTCTACAGCTATTTTAATGATTAAATTTTATCAAAATTTATCTCAAGGTTTAACTATATCATCTGCATTAGTTCAAGCTCAAATATGGCTCAAGAATATCACAGTTGTTGAATTACAAGAGTGGACTGAGAAGTTAGATATAACTGGCAGACATCGGATGAATTCATACCAATGGATGCGAGAATTGAAAGAAATCATAGGTGATAATAAATGCCCTTTTGCTAATCCTTATCACTGGGCAGCTTTCACAGTTACAGGTGCGCTGGAGTAATCGAGCATTTCTCCGATGGAAACCTAAATAAACAGAAACCCGATTTCTAGGGCTTTGGTTTCTCGGCTGAGTTAGTTTTTGAATTGAAGCGATCGCCCAAAAATTACAAGCGCACCGAGAAACCGGGTTTCTGCGATCGCTTTTTCTGAATAACAGAAATATTGCGGAAGAAACCCGGTTTCTGAGTTTCTATAAACAGTGATAGAATTAGGGAAACTACGATTATCTTGTACCTAAAGGTTATTTAAGCCATGACGGAAATCATTTTCCTAGTAGAATCTGATGTTGAAGGGGGGTATATTGCCCAAGCATTAGGGGAATCAATTATTACCCAAGCTGATGATTTAGAAAGCTTAAAACAAGAAATAAAAGATGCTGTGCACTGTCATTTTATTGATGAAACCTTACGTCCTAAGATCATCCGACTGCATATTGTTCAGGAAGAGGTAATTGCTTCATGAAATTACCCAGAGATTTATCAGGTCAAGATTTAGTAAAAGCCCTCAGAAGTTTGGGTTATGAAGTCAGCCATCAAACCGGGAGCCATATTCGATTAACCACACAAGAACAGGGAGAACATCACATTACTATTCCGGCTCATAATCCTTTAAAAGTTGGTACATTGAATGCAATTTTAAAAAATGTGGCTAATCACTTAAAGTTAGAGCGAGAAGAATTAATCAGTCTATTATTTGATTAATTAATTAACCCTAGTCTTGATACTCGTAAAAGTCGCTATTATCAACATCAACAAATTCAGTCAAATCGCTTCTTTCTGCATAGTAAGGACGCATGATTTCAGCCACATCTTTTAAACTGAGTTTTTCAGTTTTTTCCATTTCTATATCCGCATCATCTTGATGGGAAGCGATCGCCCGATCTATTTCTAGTTTATGGGTTTCATAATAAGCCTGTACTGCGGTCAAATCCATTAAAGTTAACATCGGGAAATTTTGGATTATTTCTTGATAATCCGCTCCTTGCTGTTGTAAAGAAATTACCGTCCATACAGGTATTCTCGTATAACGAATACAAGCATGACCACCACAGACTCCTGCTGTTTTTTGAATGATTCTCGCTTGCAATTTATCTTGCAATAAGACATATTCTTCAATCTCTAAAGAATCAATTAATTGCACTAAGGAATCGATTAATTTACTGTTCATTTTTCTATAAATTGGTTACTTGTTCGCTATGTCTATCGCATTGTTAATAATCAATATACTAAGGACAAATAAATCTAATCTGACCATTGAATTAAAATACTATATTGATCTTATCACAATCAACCAAATAAGATAGTACAATAGAATCATCCCCAACCACAACGAATCAGATGACTCTTACAACCCAACGCTTTACCCTAGAAGAGTATCTTAACTACGATGACGGCACAGATAGTCTCTATGAATTAGTCAACGGAGAATTGGTTTCTATGGCATTAGGAACTGGACAACATGGTGAAGTTATCGATTTTCTAAATACTCAGTTTCGTAACGAGATTGCTAGAATAGGACGAGATTGGGTATCTAAACAAATGGTGATCGGTGTTCAATCTCCTCGTGGTGATCGCTGGGATACGGTTCGCATTCCTGATGTTGTGATTATTCCTAAAGAACAGTGGCGGAATTTGCAAAACTGCGAGGCTGTTATTCGTTTAAATGAAGCACCCCCGCTTTTAGTGGTAGAAGTTGTTAGCACTTCAACTAAAAGTGTTGACTATCGGGCTAAACGGGCTGAATATTCTGTTTTAAATATTCCTGAATATTGGATCGTTGATCCATTACAATCTAAAATTACTGTTTTTACGCTTTCTGAAGGATGGTATGATGAAGTTATTTTTATAGAAAGCGATCGCCTCATTTCTCCGACTTTTGCTGAACTAAATCTAACTGTTAATCAAATTTTTATTAGTGAAATTTAAAGTAGTAAGCCCTTCAGGGCTTTGAGGCGTGAACACCTCACTACCAAGTAGTAAGCCCTTCAGGGCTTTGAGGCGTGAACGCCTCACTACGAGGTAGTAAGCCCTTCAGGGCTTTGAGGCGTGAACGCCTCACTACCAAGTAGTAAGCCCTTCAGGGCTTTGAGGCGTGAACACCTCACTACCAAGTAGTAAGCCCTTCAGGGCTTTGAGGCGTGAACACCTCACTACCAAGTAGTAAGCCCTTCAGGGCTATACGTGAACGCCTCACTACGAAGGGTTAAAGGTTTAGTCTTTTGTCCATTCGGTGTGGAAGAATTCACCTCTGGGTTTATCTGTGCGTTCATAGGTATGAGCACCAAAATAATCCCGTTGAGCTTGGGTTAAATTCAAAGGTAAAGTAGCCCGTCGATAACTATCAAAATAGTCTAAGGACGCACTAAAAGCGGGAACTGGAATTCCAAATTGATTCGCCAAAACTAACACTTCCCGCCAAGCTTCTTGACGATCTAAAATCGTCTGTTTAAATTCCGGTGCTAATAACAAATTCGGTAAGTCAGGATTTTCGCCAAAGGCTGTTTTAATTTTATTCAAAAATCCAGCCCGAATAATACAGCCTCCTTTCCAAATTCGCGCCATTTCACCGAGATCTAAATTGTACCCAAACTCCTTAGAAGCAGCGCTTAATAACGCCATTCCTTGAGCATAGGAACAGATTTTAGAACAATACAACGCATCCCGAATTTTATTCACTAAACTGGCAATATCTCCTTGATATTCACCCGTTGGCCCCGGTAATTCCACAGAGGCGGCGACCCGTTCATCTTTATAGGAAGAAATAATCCGGCTATTGACCGCAGCGATAATAGTTGGAATAGAAACTCCTAACTCTAACGCACTCATTACTGTCCAACGTCCGGTGCCTTTTTGTCCAGCAGCATCGACAATTAAATCAACTAACGGTAAACCCGTTTCAGGATCAATTTTTTTGAAAATATCCGCCGTAATTTCAATTAAAAAAGAATTGAGTTCGTCGGTGGTATTCCATTCTGCAAAGACTTCATGAAGTTGAGCCGCATTCAACCCCGCTACATTTTTCAGCAAATCATAGGCCTCTGCAATTAACTGCATATCCCCATATTCAATGCCGTTATGCACCATTTTAACGTAGTGACCCGCCCCACCTGGCCCAATAAAGGTGACACAGGGGCCATCATCCACCTGGGCAGCAATTTTCGTTAAAATCGGTTCTAATTCTTTATAGGATGCTTCCGTCCCTCCCGGCATCAAGCTTGGCCCCCAGAGGGCACCTTCTTCGCCACCACTAACTCCCATCCCCACAAACCCTAAACCTGTGGCTTCTAGTTCCTTTGTGCGGCGTTCAGTGTCTTCATAGAGGGAGTTACCCCCATCAATAATCATGTCATCTTGATCCAGCAACGGTTTAAGCTGATCAATGACTGCATCAACGGGTTTCCCGGCTTTCACCATCACCAAAATGCGGCGTGGGCGTTCTAAAGATTGGACAAATTCTTCCAGGGTATAAGCAGCTTTGACATTTTTTCCTTGCGCCCGTTGCTGCATAAACTCATCGGTTTTTGCTCCGGTGCGGTTATAAACTGCGATCGGAAACCCATTGCGCTCGACGTTCAGCGCCAGGTTTTCACCCATGACGGCTAGACCAATTACACCAAATTTTTGCAGTGCCATAGATTTCTATTGACTGTAATATTGTGGGTTACTGAGTGCAGTAATCTTCTTACCTTAGCGTTGATTTTACTGAGTGTATAATTTAAGTCAGATTTTTTTAAAGATTGAGTATACAAAATTTTAGTGCAGCTTGATGGAACCAATGGAAGAATTACAGTATCTTGCCACTTGGGTTAAGGAACAACACGCCCAAGAATATATCCTAACCTGGTTATTAACTCAACCGGGTGTTTGGTGGTCGAATGGGGAAGTTTACCAAGCCATTTTACAAAAATCGGGGAAACGATTGAAAGAATTTGTCAAGAAAAGCAAACAAGGGGATTTGTTTCAAGGGATTGCTGATAAAATTGTCAGTGATGAAAGTTGGGATCAAATTGCTGAAAGTTTAGCTCGATTAATGGCAATTTATCAAGAAGAATTGGTAAAGTTACAGGATCAAGGACGGTTACAACCTACCTCTCGCTTATCCGTGAAAGCAACTTCAACATCTTCAAAATCTTGGTCTAATCTGGATGTTCAACAACAACCTTTACCTGATCCTAATACTGATGCGTTAACGGGACTTTAAACGCTTAATTTTTGTTAGAATCAAAGTTAACAAAAAATTCAATAGGAGCTTGTGATCATGTCTCTGATGACGATAAAAGACTTAGAGCAAGTCCAAAAAAGCCTCTCGGAAGCGGGTTTAGATTATCAGTTAGAATTAGTAGAGGGAAAAATTGAGATTATGGGGCCATCAGATATTGTCTCCAGTGAAATTGGGGTGATTTTCAGCCGTTTGCTGGGGAACTGGGTTTATCCCCGTCGTTTAGGTCGTGTCTTTGACTCTGCTGGTGGTTTTATTCTTCCTGATACTAATCTTAAAGCCCCTGATGTTGCTTTTGTTCGAGCTTCTCGTCTCAGACAAAGTGTGCGTTATTTTGCTGAATTAGTGCCGGATTTAGTGGTAGAAATTAAATCTCAAAGCGATCGCATTAATCCGATCAAAAAGAAAATCAAGAAATTCTTAGAATTAGGATCGCAAGTTGCGATTTTGATCGATCCTGATCTGTTAACCGTTACGGTTTATCGTTCTACAGAAGAACCGATTGTACTGGGAAATGAGGATATTTTAACAATTCCTGAATTGTTTCCGGGTTGGGAATTACCCATTGCTGAATTATGGCCGCCCGTTTTTAGCGAAGATGAAGATTAAAATTACTTTTCTCTGAAAGTTCGTGTTGTTAGATACAGTCTGAGAGTGACCATACCGTTAATAATTTGGGGTGATGGCTAAATTTTGAGAACGTTGGCTTGAGATCGTCTTGATGAATTTCTATCCCTATGAAACCTCGAATCATCGTTTGTAGCTTAGGTCGCACCGGATATCAAATTTTTAGACTCTTGAAACAACAAGGGGCGATTGTGGTGGGAATGAGTGACCGACCGATTCCCCAAGAAGGGTCTGATGTGATTGTGGGAAATTTACGATCCGCCTCCACTTTATTAGCGGCTGGGGTAAAAACGGCTCATGCTTTGATTTTAGCGGGAAATGATGAAGCTATTAATTTAGCAATTTTAATGCAAGCGCGAATTTTAAATCCTCAAATTCGGATTATTAATCGTTTATTTAATACTAATTTAGGAACGCGGCTGAATCAAACCTTACCCGATCACAGTACCATGAGTGTTTCGGCTTTAGCTGCGCCTGTATTTGCCTTTGCGTCCTTGGGAAATCAAGCCATTGGACAACTGGAATTATTTAATCAAATTTGGCCGATTCATGAAGAGTTAATTGATCAAGATCATCCTTGGTTGGGAAAAAGTTTGAGGGATTTATGGGCTGAACCCAATCGAATGTTAATTTATTATTTACCCTTTAAAGATCAAATTGATTTGGTTTCTGGGGTGATGGCTGATCAACAACTGCAAGTGGGCGATCGCTTAATTGTAGCTCTTAAACCCCAAACTCGTCAAACTCAAAAAGATCTAGGATATCGACTTTTAAAATTCAAACGCGGTCTACAAAAATTTAAACAATATGCCAAGTCTGCTTTGATTGTAAGCTTGATTTTATGTCTGACCATATTAGGTGCGACTTTAACTTATATTTTCGCCGATCCTAGTTATTCTTTTGTAGATTCTCTGTATTTTTCTGTGGGAATGATTACCGGAGCCGGAGGCAATGAACAAGTAGTTGAACATTCCCCGGAGGCGATTAAACTGTTTACCGTCGTGATGATGTTAATCGGCACTGGAGTAGTTGGAATTAGTTATGCGTTATTGAATGATTTTATTTTAGGGACTCGGTTAAAAGATTATGTGAACGCCACACGGGTTCCTGAACGCAATCATTATATTATTTGTGGGTTAGGAGAATTGGGGTTAAATATTGCTCAACATTTATATCAACGCGGGTATGAAGTTGTTGTGATTGAACGTGATCCCAACGGTCGATTTATGAGCACAGCCAAAGGGTTAAAAATTCCGGTTTTTGAAGGAGATGCGAGTTTAGCGAATACCCTTAAAAGTGTTAATGTTGAAGCCGCAGAAGCGTTACTAGCCGTTACCAATGATGATACAGGAAATTTAGAAATTGCCTTGAGTGCGAGGGGATTAGCACCGCGTTTACGAGTGATTACTCGTACCCATGATTCCCATTTTGCCTTAATGGTGCAACAAGTTTTTGATTTTGAAGCGGTCTTAAATACAACAGAAATTGCGGCTCCAGCCTTTGCGGCGGCGGCATTAGGCGGACGGATTTTAGGAAGTGGAATCACCGCCGATAGTCTTTGGGTAGCGTTAGGAACCTTGATTACTCCCAATCATCCGTTTTGTGGAAAACGAGTCCAAGAGGTAGCCCGAAAAGTAGATTTTGTTCCTTTATATATTGAAACCGCTTATCAAACCATTCACAGTTGGGAACTGTTGAACTTTTTACTACAACCGGGGGATATTTTATATCTAACCATGCCAGCGAACCACATTGAACACCTATGGCATTCTCTCCCCCCAGAACGAACCTCCTGGGAGGATAATCGTGTCCTCAGCCCAGAACCCAGTATCGGGCCAGGAAAAAACTAAAGCGTCAGGGAGGAAGTCGGGACAGCAAACCAAATCGGCTCACTGTATCGTCCGTTTTTCCCTTTAGGAGTCACTATTTTGAAATTGTTGTCTACGGTTACGAAGGCGACGACGTTCTTTATGGCGAGCTACCTCTTTCCGCTTGCGTTTTTGTCCGGGGGTTTCAAAATGACGATTTTTTTTCAGATCGGCAAAAATGCCAGCTTGTGAAACTTTCCGCTTAAAGCGACGTAGGGCGGACTCTAATTGTTCTGTTTCACCGAGAACGACTTGGCTCATTCCATATTCTCCCACTTGAATAATTGATTGGGTTGGACAAGCTGCCCTAAAATCACCGACAGCATCGGGACAGGGTTGAAATTCCCTGTCCGGTCAGAAGAAGACTTCAGAGCAGGTTAATCAGAATTAAAACGGTTTACTGACGACCACCGCGATAGTTAGAATTACCGCCGCCGCCCCAGCCTCCTCTGGAGGGTTTGCGTTCTTCACGAGGACGGGCCTTATTCACTTTCAGGACGCGATCCATCCATTCAGCACCATCTAACTCTTCGATGGCTTTGGCTTCTTGAGCATCTGTTTCCATTTCCACGAAGCCGAAACCCCGTTTGCGTTGAGTTTCCCGATCAATGGGAAGCTGAACTTGCTTAACATTACCGTACTCAGCAAAGACTTCTGTGAGATCTTGTTCTGTGACGCTATAGGACAGATTACCAACGTAAATAGTCATTACTTACCTCTTAAAATCGAGTGGTGTGCAGAGATTGGAATTCGGAGGTAAGCGAGTAGGACTTACACTAAACAGAAAAATTTTTCCTGATTCCAGCATAAACTGGGCTACCGATACCTAATCCAGCTTAAATTATAGCATGATTTTCGACCCTGACCAGTCAACTTGAAGGAATCTGTCAACCTCAACTAAATTATTCCCGTAGGAATCAACTCGACTTGAGGCGGAATCAACTCTACTTCAAAGATCTCAGCAAAGGTTTCAGCAATTTGGGGGCGTATTTGTTCGATGGTAATACCGGGAATAAATTGGGCTAAACTCCCGACGGGTCGATGGGCAATACCACAGGGAACAATCGCTTCAAACCCTTCCATATCAGGGCATACATTCAAGGCAAAACCGTGCATGGTAATCCAGCGACTGACTTTAATGCCGACGGCGGCAACCTTAACTTCCCCGATCCAAACCCCCGTTAAACCGGGAATTCGTTCTCCCGGAAGTTCATAAAATCTTAACACTTGGATTAACACTTCTTCTAACTGTCGTAAATACCAGTGTAAATCGGGGGTATGGCGTTTTAGATTTAAAATCGGATACCCGACCAACTGCCCTGGACAATGATAGGTGACTTCGCCCCCACGTTCCACCCGATGCAGTTCAACAGGACTCTTGAGGGGATCAAACTTGAGAAATTGTAGATCAGCCCCCTGCCCCAAGGTATAGACGGGGGGATGTTCCAAAAGCATCAACACATCATCGAGAGCCGGGTTGAGCTTTCGGTCTTCAACCAAAGAGTGTTGCCAGTTCCAAGCCACGGTATAGGGAACCGAACTAAAGTAATAAATTTGACAAGGGGGACGCACAGTAACCGTAAAAAAAACCAGTGAACTATAGTATAGATTAACCCATTTCTGCTAATATAATAAGTAAGAATACTTAAAACACAGCTAAGGAGAAAGGAAAACCCCTACAAGAAATTCCGAAAAAAATCAAGCAGTTTTTGACAAAACTTAACTTAAAAAAGTCAAGTTTTGTCACAGGATCAAAAAGATTTTAAACGGGTGAAGTTTGGTATCGGGTTAGTGTTAAGGTGAGATTATGCCCATATTATGAGCGGGAGGGAGCTTTATGAAGCTTGTTATCCAGGGTAAAAATTTGGAAGTTACGACTGCAATTCACGAATATGTACATCAAAAGATTACAAAAGCTGTCAGTCATTTTGAACAATTGACGACGGAAGTTGATGTACATTTGTCAGTTGCTCGGAACCCTCGGATAAATCCAAAACAAACCGCAGAAGTGACAATTTATGCCAACGGAACTGTGATTCGCGCTCAGGAAAGTAGTGAAAATCTTTACGCCAGCATTGATCTAGTCGCTGACAAAATTGCTCGCCAACTGCGGAAGTACAAAGAAAGACGCCAGGATAAAACCCACAATCTACCCAAAACGGGTGAGGTGGTTAACGAACATCCAGTTGTGGAAGACTTGGTTGGAAATCGTTCTCCTGAATTGCCCCAAGAGGTGGTTCGCACAAAATATTTTGCGATGCCTCCAATGACGATTAATGAAGCTTTAGAACAGCTTCAATTGATTGATCATGATTTCTATATGTTCCGCAATGCCGAGACTGAAGAAATTAATGTGATCTACAAGCGCTCTCATCACGGTGGTTATGGTGTGATTCAACCCCGCCAAGGAGAAGGAGTCAGCAATGGTAAATCCGCTCAGGGCAATACTGAGGTTTTAAGTTCACCCAAAGCGACTAAAGTTTAGGTGGGTTGGGGGTTTGAGTGACCACCAAACCCCCGATAAACGGTTGAGAGATGAATCTCCATGAGACATTTAGATCAATCAACAATATTTTTATTACACTCTGCACTTCACACTTTTTTCCAAAGCTCTTCTTTTAACAACTTTAGCCTTTAGAAGGAAGACAAAAATTCAACGGAGTCGCTACTTTAACGTTGATAGTTAAATCATTAGCGAATCTTCCTTAATAGATGAGTTTGATTAGTAGTCAATCGGGTGTTCAACTGAACTCATCTCTCCAGAGATAGATGACTAATGGAGGGCATTATGAGGTAATCCAAACAAGCTCAAACATTAGGGATCTGATTCAATCCCAATAATTAGCAGGCGACGGTTGATTTCAACTGGGAAGCAATCGCTTCAGCAGCCTATTATGTTAATGAAGGCTCTTGCTCAAACCAAGAAGATCAGAACCGTGCCATATCAAGATGGAAAACATAAACCTTATGTTGAACTATGCAAATATAACCCCGGCTCCCCAAATTCTGATTGTTGATGATGTTTTGGAAAATTTAGAATTACTATGTCATTTTCTGACGGAAGTTGGATATGAAGTGATCAGTGCTTTAGACGGAGAATCAGCATTAGAACAGGTAAATCACCATCCTCCCGAACTGATTTTATTGGATGTAATGATGCCCGGTTTAACGGGTTATGAAGTTTGCGAACAATTAAAAGCTTCTCCCCAAACCCGTGATATTCCTGTAATTTTTTTGAGTGCTTTAGCAGAAATTAACGATAAAGTTAGGGGATTTGAAGTCGGAGGAGTAGACTATATTACAAAACCCTTTGAAATTGAAGATGTTATTATTCGCGTTAAAAATCAACTCACCATTGTTCAACAACAAAAACAGTTACAACAACAAAAAACTCAATTAGAACAGGAAATTCAAGAGCGAAGACGAGTAGAATTAGCACTTCAAGACAGTATTAAACGGGAAAAAACCAGCGCTCGTGTCATTCAACGAATGCGACAAACCTTAAACTTAAATACAATTTTTAACGCCACAACCGCAGAATTAAGAAAGGTATTACAGTGTGATCGGGTTGTGATTTATCAGTTTAATCCCGACTGGAGTGGAAGGTTTGTTGCTGAATCTGTAGAATCGGGTTGGATACCCTTAGTCAAAGCCCAAAATTATGATCTAGTGATGAATCAAGCTGCTATTTCCAATTCGGATTGTGTGTTTGAACGCTTAAGTCAAATTCCCGAAATTATTGTTCAAGATACTTACTTACAGGAAACCCAAGGGGGAGTTTACAGCCGAGGGGTAAGTTATCGATGTGTTGAGAATATTTATAAAAGCCATTTTAGTCCTTGTTATATTGATTTATTAGAACGATTTCAAGCTAAATCTTATTTAACCGTTGCCATTTTTTGCGGAAATCAATTATGGGGTTTGTTAGCCGCCTATCAAAATACAAATTTTCGCAAATGGGAACAAACAGAAATGCAAATGGTCGTACAAATTGCCAGTCAATTAGGGGTAGCGGTTCATCAAGCTCAACTCTTTTCTAAGATTAAACAGCAAACAGAAGAATTGAAAATTGCCAAACAATCGGCAGAGTCAGCCAATGCAGCTAAAAGTGAATTTTTAGCCAATATGAGCCATGAACTCCGAACTCCGTTGAATGCGATTTTAGGATTTGCCCAAATCTTAAAAAAAGATTTTTCTATGTCCTTAGAACAACGCAAACATATCGAAATTATTAACCGCAGTGGAGAACATTTACTGGATTTAATTAATGATGTTTTAGAACTGTCTAAAATCGAAGCCGGAAAAACAACATTAATGGAAACTCGATTTGATCTGTTAATGTTGCTTGATAATATTAAAGATATGTTGCACTTAAAAGCAGAAAGTAAAGGCTTATTATTTGAACTTGAAATTTCCCCTACGGTTCCGCAATATATTATCGCAGATGAAAGAAAATTACGCCAAGTCTTAGCAAATTTGTTAGGAAATGCGATTAAATTTACAGAAAAAGGTCGCGTTCAATTGTGTGTGAGTGCCGAAAAGAAAGCGGGACAGGAACCTTCTATTGAATTACACAATAGTATGGTGAATAGTGATTATCCCGAACTTTGCTCTCAGTTCAATTTTTCTACGGTCTTAGAAGGTTTATCCAAAAATCCCAAAATCCAGATTCAATTTAAAATCAAAGATACAGGAGTTGGGATTTCTCCCGAAGAACTTTGTTTATTATTTGAAGCCTTTTCCCAAACTGAAGCGGGCCGTCAATCAGGCCAAGGAACAGGATTAGGCTTACCCATTAGCCGTCATTTTGTCCAGTTAATGGGGGGGGATATTCAAGTAGAGTCTATTCGAGATCAAGGGTCAATTTTCACCTTTGAAATTCAAGCCAAAATCGACACAGAACCCACCGTATCATCTCCCCATATCCAGCAACAAATCATTCATCTTGCACCCGATCAAAAGCCGGCTCGTATTTTAATTGTAGACGATGATTCAGATAACCGTTCATTATTAGTAAAAATCCTAAGCAAAATTGGTTTTGAAGTTCAAGAAGCGTGTGATGGTCAAGAAGCTTTAGCACTTTGGCAAAGTTGGCAACCTGATTTAATTTGTTTAGATATGCAATTACCTATTCTTGATGGGTTTGCTACGGCTCGTCAAATTCGCAGCCAAGAGCAGCAAAATGCCATTCCGATTTTAGCGATTACTGCCTCTGTTTTTGAACAAGATCGACAATCTATTTCCGGTGCGGGATGTAATGATTGGATTAGTAAACCTTTTAAAGAAGAAGTTTTGTTAGAGAAAATTCGCGAACATTTAGGAGTAGAATATTTGTATCAAGAACCTTATTCAAATTGTGCATTACCTACAATGACAACATCTTCAGTAAGTTCTACCTTAACAACTCAATTGGCGATGTTACCCCCTGCATTCATTCAAGAATTACACTATGCAGCTACTCAATGTAGCGATGATTTAGTTTTAAAATTAATTGATCAAATTCCAGGAGAATTTTTGGATTTGACCCAAGTGATTAAAGAATGGGTGCTAAATTTTAGATTTGATCTAATTATTGATTTAACTCATCCGATTCAATCCCCTAAGCAATGAACAACGATCAAAATCCTTTAAATTCCTGTGAGATATTAATTATTGATGATTATCCCGATAATTTGCGAGTTTTAGCAGCAATTTTATCGGAACAAGGTTATCGGGTTAGAAAAGCGATTAATGGTAAACTTGCCTTAGCAACTCTTGAAACTCAAATCCCCGATTTAATCTTATTAGATATTCAACTTCCTGATATTAATGGTTATGAACTGTGTCGTCGAATTAAAGCGCATCCCAAAACCGATAGTATTCCGATTTTAATGATTAGTGTTCATGATCAACCTGAAGATATTGTCAGAGGTTTTTCAGAAGGAGCAGTAGACTATATCAAAAAACCGTTTCAACCTGAAGAAGTCATTGTTCGAGTTAAAACTCAACTGATGATTCGGCATCTTCATCACCAATTAAAATCCCAGAATCAGACCCTCTTTGAAAAAAATTATCAATTAAAATTAGAAGTTGAACAACGGATGCAAATGGAGGATGCTTTAAAAGAAGCCAATTCTAAATTACAAAAATTAGCTTTTATTGATAGCTTAACCGGCTTAGGAAATCGTCGTTATTTTGATGACCAGTTGCCTCGTTCTTGGCGACAAATGGCTAGAAACAAACAATTTATTTCCTTAATTCTATGTGATTTAGACTATTTTAAAACTTATAATGATACCTATGGCCATCCCGCCGGAGATTTGTGTCTGAAACAAGTTGCTCATGCCATTAATCGTGCGGTTAAACGTCCTGGGGATGCTGTTTTCCGTTATGGGGGTGAAGAATTTGTTATTATACTACCTGAGACTCCCCTAGACGGTGCCATACAAGTTACTAAAAATATACAGCTTGAAGTTGAACAACTTCATCTTCTGCACACTCATTTTTCTATTTATCGACAAATCACCTTGAGTTTTGGAATTTCGGGTCAATATCCTAATCCAAACACATCACCCACGGGTTTAGTCATTCAAGCTGATCAAGCACTTTATGAAGCCAAGAGCAAGGGACGTAACACTTATGTTGTTTATTCTTTCCCAAGTCATGTTTAATCTATTGTAGATTATTAACCTATTTTAATGATAAAATCGTTTAAAAACCTTAAAATCATGTTAAGAAATAACTTCAGCAAAATTATTTTGCTTGTGTTGATCTGCCTGATTTATCTGTTCGGGTTTCCCGCCTCAGCACAGGAACAATTTCAACCCTTATTTCAATCTAATATTGCTGGCGTAACCTTAGACGGACGAGCCATTTTTAAAGTCAGTGGAGCCGAAAATTTGACCGCTCAAGAACGAGCAGAAATGATTAGTACCAAATTACAACAAGCGGCAATATCAACAGAACCCATAGAAGTTAAAGTTAAACCCATCAATGAACAACCCACCCTTTGGCTGAATAATTCCTATTTACTGACAGTGACTCAAGAAGATACACAAAAGCCAAATCTTCCTGAAGATCAAGCTCAAATCTGGCGTTCTGAAATTCAAGAAGCGGTTAAGGAAGCGAGGAAAGAACGCAGTCTTGATTTCCTAAAAAAAGCAACCTTTAAAACCATTTTAGTGCTGTTCTTTGGAGGCTTATTTCATTGGGGATTGGGTTGGTTTTGGCATCACTCACTCCGACGATTTTTTCAATTATTTATTAAGTCTACTCCTGAATCCTCTCCATCAGGAAATAAACCCCAAAATATAGAGTTATTTTTAAGTTTAACTCTGGCAGGTACAAGATTAGGATTATGGACAGCTATCATTCTCTATCTGACCAATCAATTTCCGTTTACTCGGATTTTAAGTTATCGATTAACGGGAACCTTAATTTCAACCTTAACTTCTAAACTGATTACCATTAATAAAGCGTCTTATTCTATTCCTGACTTATTAATTTTAGTGAGTTTAGTTTGGGGATTAATCGTTTTTGCTAAAGTCATCACCGACCTTTTACAATCTCGTGTTTTAAATGCCACCCGCATTAGTCGAGGTGCTCAAGAAGTGGTTGCGGTGATTTTTCGATATGGGTTTATTTCCTTGGGAACAATTGTTTTATTACAAGTTTGGGGGTTAGATTTAAGTTCTTTAACGATTTTAGCCAGTGCATTAGGGATTGGAATTGGGTTTGGATTTCAAGATATTGCTAAAAATTTTGGGAGTGGTTTAGTTTTGTTATTTGAACGTCCCATTCAAGTCGGAGATTTTGTAGAAGTGGGGGATTATATGGGTACGGTCGAACGAATTGGTGCTCGCAGTACGGTGATTAAAACGTTAGATCAAGTCTCTATTATTGTCCCGAATTCTCGTTTCTTAGAATCAGAACTGATTAATTGGCATCATGACAATCCCATTTCTGGTTTACGCTTATCTGTGGGGGTTGCCTATAAGTCGAGAGTAGAGATTGTCAAAGATTTATTATTATCAGCCGCAAAAACTAATTCTGAAGTTTTATCTCTTCCTTCTCCTCAAGTTTTATTTAAAGGTTTTGGAGACAATTCACTTAATTTTGAATTAAGAGTTTGGATCTCTAAACCTAGCCGTCAGTTTATAATTAAAAGTGATCTTTATTTTCAAATAGAATCCCTTTTTAGACAATATAAGATCGAGATTCCCTTTCCTCAACGAGATGTCAATATTCGGGGAAGCATTCCCTTAGAATTATCTCCTGAATTGCAATCCGTAATCCGACAAATTGCCGAAAATAAAACCAACGGATACCCCCAAAAGTTAGAGGGTTTTGGAGGGCAAAATTCTAATCCTTAACTTTTAGGCGGTTGAGGACAAGTTCTCTGATTCCAATCACATTGATAGAGATGTTGTTCTTGCCAACTGAGGGGAATTTCTAATAAATCTCTCGTTCCCGTCATGCCTTGACCTAAAAATAATAATAAAGCGATACAATTGAGAACGGTATGGGTTATTCTCCAGCGATTCGATTTATAAATATCGGGTACAATCGCTAAGGAAAAAATCATTAATAAGGCTGCTGCTACCCCATAATAATAATGAGAAAATTGCCACTCGTACCCTCGTCTAAAAACTCCATCTTGGCATCCTATCACGACAATTCCCATTCCCGTTAAGGTGGCAAAAATTCCTCGCCATAGGGGTTGATTTGGTTTAGCTCGATACAGTAAAATTAGAGAAACAAGCGTGAATATAAACATTAAAACAATAAAAATAGCTTGAGGTATTTTTTCTGGCGATAACTCCTTAAAAACACCTTTAAAATAAATAGAATAGGCTAAAGCAATTAAGGTAATTCCCACGATTGAACCAGTTAACCACCGACCGATTTTTAAATGTTCTTGTCCGACAATAGCCGGAATTTTACTTTTATTCTCTTGATTAGAACGGGAGAGACGACGTTGACGAGTTTGCCATGCCATATAAACAGAAATGCCAATCAGGGGAAACACAAAACCCACCGCTAATACAGGATGGATTAATGCGATAATATCCTTAAATTCCATAACTTTCTCCTCAAAATAATGACGGCTGACTGCTTAAAGTTTATTTTTCCTGATCGGTTCCCGATTCTCTATTCGCTGCTAGAATAGTTATAACTTAATTTTTGCTCAAATCAATCTATTGTTTTGAATCAACGTGATTTCTACCACCGACCTTAAAAACCGACAGGAATTCGAGAAAATCGTAGGGGAAGCTAATGTCCAACCCTGGGACGAAATCGAACCCCTGCGACAACAACAAATCATACAATCCCTCGCACCCGAAACAACGCTTCAAGGGATTATTTATCCTCAAACTCAAGATGAATTAGCTCAAGTCATTGCCTATATTCATCAAGAGAAATTGAGGGTTTTACCCTGTGGTTCTTGTAGTAAAATTAATTGGGGAGGATTGATTAAATCTGTTGATTTTGTTGTGAGTACAGAACGAATGAATCAACTGATTGAACACGCTGTTGGAGATTTAACAGTTACAGTAGAAGCGGGAATGAAATTTTCCGAATTAAAAGCTATTTTAGATCAGAAAAACCAATTTTTAGGATTCGATCCCACCTATCCAGAACGAGCAACAATTGGTGGAATTATTGCCACAGGTGATACAGGTTCTCTACGACAACGTTATCGCAGTATCCGCGATATGATTTTGGGGATTTCTATTGTTCGTTATGATGGGAAAATCGCTAAAGCGGGAGGTCGAGTTGTTAAAAATGTAGCCGGTTATGACTTAATGAAATTATTCACCAGTTCCTATGGAACCTTGGGAATAATTAGCCAAATTACCCTACGAGTTTATCCCCAAGCGGAATCTTCAGGAACCGTTATTTTAACCGGAGAACCGGAAGCAATTACCCAAGTCAACCAAACCTTATTATCTTCGGCTTTAACTCCCGTTGCGGTGGATTTAATCTCTACTAATCTTTCAAAAGCATTAGGATTGGGAGATCATATCGGTTTAGTTGTTCAGTTTCAAAGTATTCCTGAAAGTGTACAACAACAAAGTCAACGATTAATGGAACTGGGAGAAAAATTAGGGTTAAAAGCCATATATTTTGACGCTGATGAGGCAAATTTATGGCAACAATTAAAACAGCAAATTTGGCAATCTGAATCTAACACTTCTATTCTTTGTAAAATTGGCATTACTCCCACCTCTGCGGTTAAAACCTTGATACAATGTCAAACCCTAGGCGTTATTCATGCTGGAGTTGGTTTAGGAGTTTTACGGTTTGAAAGCGTTTCTTCAGAAACCTTGTTAAACTTAAGACATTGGTGCGAATCTCAAGGCGGATTTTTATCCCTTTTAAAAGCACCCCTAGAGTTAAAACAACAGTTAGAAGTTTGGGGATATTCAGGAAATGCGTTAAATTTGATGCGCCAAATCAAAAAACAATTTGATCCTCAAAATCAGTTTAGCCCTAATCGCTTTGTCGGTGGAATTTAATTGATCTATAATCATAGGAGAATTTTGTTAAAATGCCAACCTCTGACTTTGTTGCTGAATCTCAATTAATTCCGGCAAAAGACAGTAATTTTTTAGGACAAAACCCCCATTTAACCTCGGATGAAATTCCAGGGTTTGACTCAATTAATCCTCCTAATTCCAATTTTATTAGTACCTGCGTTCACTGTGGATTTTGTTTATCTACTTGTCCCAGTTATCGAGTGTTAGGAACAGAAATGGACTCTCCTAGGGGACGAATTTATTTAATGGATGCGATTTCCAAAAATGATGCGTCTTTAGGAGAAACAACCGCCCAACATTTTGATAGTTGTTTAGGCTGTTTAGCCTGCGTTACAACTTGTCCATCTGGGGTTAAATATGATCAATTAATTACCGCCACTCGCCCCCAAGTTGAACGAAATGTACCTCGCAGTTTACCAGACCGTTTAATTCGCACCTTAATCTTTAATTTATTTCCCTATCCCAACCGTTTAAGAGCGTTTTTAATTCCGCTTTTCATCTATCAAAAATTAGGAGTACAAAAAATTGTGAGAACAACGGGTTTATTACCCAAAATTTCTCCTCGTTTAGCCGCAATGGAATCTATTTTACCTGAAATTACTGCTGAGGCGTTTCGAGAGGATTTCCCGGTTATTATTCCCGCCCAAGGGGAAAAACGTTATCGAGTTGGGGTAATTTTAGGCTGTGTTCAACGGTTATTTTTTAATCCGGTTAATGAAGCAACGGTGAGAGTTTTAACCGCCAATGGGTGTGAAGTTGTAATTCCCAGAAATCAAGGGTGTTGTGGGGCGTTACCCGAACATCAAGGACAAACCGAACAATCTCATACGTTAATTAAACAAATGATTGATCGATTTTCGGGAACCAATGTGGATGCGATTATTATTAATGCGGCGGGATGTGGTCATACCTTAAAAGAGTATGGACATATCTTGAAAGATGACCCTCAATATCGAGAACAAGCTGAAGAATTTGCAGCAAAAGTTAAAGATGTCCAAGAATTTTTAGCCGAAATTGGTTTAACAAAACCGTTGTCCCCTGTAACAGAAACAGGAGAATTAACCTTGGTTTATCAAGATGCTTGTCATTTATTACATGGACAAAAAATTAGTTCCCAACCTCGTCAACTTTTGCAACAAATTCCAGGGGTAAACTTACGAGAACCCCTCGATGCTGCGTTGTGTTGTGGAAGTGCTGGGATTTATAATTTATTACAACCGGAAGTCGCTGAGGAATTGGGACAACAAAAAGTGGAAAATTTAACCAATACGGGTGCTGAATTAATTGCTTCTGCAAACCCAGGTTGTTCATTACAAATTAAAAAGCATTTACAATTGCAAGGAAAAGATATTCCGTTAATGCACCCAATGGAATTACTAGATTATTCCATTCGAGGCGTTAAAATTAAATAGTTCGTCGTTGGGCTTTAGCCCCTAAATTTTCTGTTAAAGCCCAACAACAACCTGAACCCCAAAAACTGCCTTTAATCATGAAGAACAAGCAATACCAACAAATTATTTTAATCAGTTTAATTGCTTTAATTCCCATTGGATTAGCCAGTAAATTTTATAAGGGGCCGTTTGATGTATGGCTGAATAATTCTGTAGGTGGGGTATTTTATGAAATGTTTTGGGTGCTTTTAGTGGTTTTAATTAATCCTATTTTATCCCCTGGATGGGTTGCATTTTGGGTTTTTATTGTTACTTCTATTTTAGAGTTTGCACAACTCTGGAAACCGCCTTTCTTAGAAGTAATTCGTACAACCTTATTGGGTCGGTTATTACTTGGAACAACATTTTCCTGGTGGGATTTTCCCTATTATATTATTGGTTGTGGGTTGGCTTGGTTAGGGTTAAAATATCTTAAATCTTACTTAAAATTAACCGATTAAATTAGGGACTGGGTGTATAATAAAAATTAAGTATGAGAAGCTAATTTATCCGCCCATCGGGTGGTTTCAGGTAAACGATATTGAGTAATACACTTTAACACATAATCAATAGAGGTTTCTAAACTAATCCGATGACCAGGGGAAATATAAAGCGGTCTAACATTCGTTCTCGAACGTAAGACTGCACCGATAATTTCTCCTTTATCCTGTAACGGTTTCCAACTGCCTTTTTCAGCCGGGAGATCATCATGTTTTCCAATTAATAAAGATTTCGCCGCCCCAATGGTGGGTTGATCAATTAATACCCCTAAATGACAAGCTAACCCAAATCGTCTAGGATGGGCAATTCCTTGACCATCACAGATAATTAAATCAGGGGTTATTGTTAATTTTTCTAAGACATCTAAAATTACAGGAACTTCTCGAAATGATAAAAACCCAGGAATATAAGGAAAGGTGGTTGGACGTTGAGCGATCGCAGTTTCTTGTACACTTAAATCAGGAAAACTTAAGACTGCAACTGCGGCTTGAGAAATGGTATAATTCTCTTTAAATCCCACATCAACCCCAGCCACATATTTAACCGTTTCTAATTCATCGGTTGTCCGAACTAAGGATTTAAGTTGGTTTTGAATTACCATCGCCTCTTCAACCGTTGTCGGCCATGTTTTCGGGGGTTGAATGTTCATGGTTTTTTCTAATTTTGGTTTGACTGAATTGCAATTTGTCCCAAACGTTTGAGAATTTGCAACACCTCATAGAGTTGGTTGCGACGGGGAAGGAGAGAAAATATATTCGATAATTCATATTGGGGAAATTCTTGGATTTGGAGTTTAACAAAGATAAAATTTCCACCATTGGTTACCATTCCAAAAACAGGCTTTTCTGGTGTAGGAGTCCCTAACATATAAGCTAAGGTTTGTGGTAAAGCCAGTTCTAAAGAAAAACTCGTTTCTTTGGATTCTATCACCACAACCCAAAGTGTTTCTAGCAAAATCAGTGCATCTATCCTCCCTCGATAAATAATATCATTACTATCTACTGTAATTTGCACAGTTGTTTCCGTTTTAAAGCGAAAAGGGGCATCAAAAAAACCAGCTAAATTCAGCAGTGGAGATAACACAATTAATTTAATCGTTTCTTCTCCAAGTTGATTGTCTGAGAGTTGATAAACGTATTTTTGCTGAATAGCATCAAGAACTTGTTGTTCCTGTTGTGTTAGTTCGTTGTCAGAGTTTAACCATTCAGTAAAAAATTGATCATCAGTGCTGCGCTGAAGATTGAATTGAGTTTGCAGTTGACTAAAGGTTTTGAGAGTACGCTCAATTGAAAAAGTTTGGGTCATACCTAATTAGGGGCAATAGGTAATAGCTAATCGGTATTTTTTGAGCCAGCAAACAAGCATATTGCCTGTTTTGCTGGCTAGTGATTGACAAAAGTTAAATTTTTGCTTAATACTGTGTTCCCGTTTTGCGATAATGAACAGCCGTAACCCCTTCTGGATGTAATAAATGACCATTATTAACTGTGGCATAAATCACCCAATGATCACCACATTCCATCCGATTTTTAACCTCACATTCCAGATAAGCTAAGGCATCTTTTAAGATCAAACAACCATTGGATGCTTCTTCTGTTTCGATGCCAACAAACCGATCTTCTCCGGGTTCATATCGTTTTAGAAAATGTTTTCGCAGTTGTTTTCCTTCCTGCAAAATATTCAAAACAAATTGATCTCCAATATGGGTTAAAGGTTCCAAAGCCCGATCCTTCGCCACAGCGACGGTAAACCCCGGAGGGTTAAAGGTGGCTTGGGATACCCAGGACGCTAACATGGCGCTGCACACCTCGCCCCGACGACCGGAGACGACACACAACGAACCCACCAGACGCCCCATCGCTTGGGCGGTACGATCGGCCCCCGATGAAGTGGCTGTGGGACGAAACGCCCGCCGTTTTTGGGTGCGTTTGAGGGTTTGAGCAAAATCAACCGCCGCTTCTTTACACATTTGTAACGTGACATCGGTGGGGGCAAATTTCACCCGAATGGGTTCAAAACCAAATTTATAACCCGCATCTTTTAAGCGACCTTCTAATAAATCAATGGCTTCTCCACTCCAGCCATACGACCCAAAAACACCTGCTAATTTATTCGTAGAAGCGGTATTTAAAATCACCCCTAAAGCGGTTTGAACTTGGGTGGGTGCATGACCGCCTAAGGTCGGTGAACCAATAATAAACCCATCACATTTTTCTAACGCTTCTTGAATTTCTGAAGATTTGGCGTATTCACAATTAATTAATTCTACAGCCACATCGGATTTGGTTAAACCCTTAGCGATCGCTTGAGCAACGGTAGCCGTATTTCCATAGGCTGAAGCATAGATTAATGCCACATTTAATTCATTAGATTTTTGTTTTTCACTCCATTGTTGATATAAATTGGTTAGCTCAGTCATGCCATATTTCACTAACGGCCCATGACCTGTTGCATAGAATTTAATGCCAGGTAAGTCTTTAATTTTATCGAGAGTCGAGAGCACTTGTTTAGCTTGGGCGGCATGAAGACAGTCATAATAAAACCGTCGATCATCGTTATACACTGACCATCCTTCATCAAACACTTGATCGCCGCAAACGTGCGCCCCAAATAGTTTATCGGAAAATAAAATTTCCGTAGCCGGATCATAGGTTAAAATTTCATCGGGCCAACGGGGAGTCGGGGTTAAAATAAACTGTAATTGATGACCTTTACCTAAATCTAAAGTTTCTTCCCCCTTGATGGTTAAAATCTTTAAGTTTTCATCTTCAAAATATTCTCGTAAGGCTAACGCAGCAGGATTAGAGCAAACGAATGTTGCCTGGGGTGATAATGTTAATAAAGCCTTTAATGTTGCCCCCCGATTAGCATTAAAGTGACCCAAAATAATATAATTCAACTCTTCTAAATTTAAGCGACTTTGTAACGCTTCAATATAATTTTGGGTAAAGGATTCTCCTGGCGGATCAATAATTGCAGTTTGCTCGGCTTCAATAATATAACTATTTGCCGTTGTTCCCCGTTGCAGAGAATATTCCACTTCAAATTTTAATCGATCCCAAGTGCGCGATCGCACAACTTTTGTATCATTTCCAATTAAAAAAACTTGAACATCACGCGGTTTTTGATTATGCATAATTCTGGATTAAAAATTTTTTTTGCTCTTTCCTCAGTGTTAAATATCCCCCTGAATCAGGTTAATTTTGAGATTCCAGTTCCCCCTTTTTTAAGGGGGGTTAGGGGGGATCTAATTCAGGTTAATTTTGAGATTCCGGTTCCCCCTTTTTTAAGGGGGGTTAGGGGGGATCTAATTCAGGTTAATAATGATTACCGACTTTACGATGATGAACCGCAGGTAGCACATCAGGATCACTCACCCGTCCATTATCAACAGTAGCGTAAACAATCCAGTGATCACTTAACTCCATCCGACTTTGCACTTGACATTCTAAATAAGCCAAGGATTCTGTTAAAATCGGACTGCCATTGTTAGCGGTTTGGGTGTTAACTCCTTCAAATCGATCGGCTCCCGGAGCAAATCGTTTTAAGAAGTGTCGCATTAATTTTTGATAATTATTTTCCGCTAAAACATTGAGTACAAATTGATCATCGACTTGCATTAATGCTTCAATGGCCCGATCTTTAGCGACTGCAATGGTTAATCCTAACGGTTGAAAACTCGCTTGAGTCACCCAAGAAGCTAACATAGCACTGCTAACTTCTCCTTTTTGAGCCGTAATAATATACAACCCACCGCTTAAGCGTCCCATGGCTTTATCTAAGTTTGTATCCAGGGATTTCATGTGCTTAACGGTTTTATCCCGACTTAACCATTGTCCGATATCTGTTCCCGCTTCATCACAGGTTTGATAGGTGGTATCGTGGGGGGTTTCTGTAATCCGAATTGAAGGAAAAGATTGTTTTAATCCGGCATCATTGAGTTTAACTTGCAACGGATAAATTGATAAATCATTTCCCCCTCCTGACTCATATAAACCGTAAGCTTGTTTATTATGAGCCGATGCAATAATAGTATTAATTGCTTCTTCTGCCAGTTCAGAATTGACCCCCGAAACAGGTGGCATTCCAATTACAAATCCCGCAGAACTCATCACTAATTCGCGCACTTCTGGCGGGTCAGCCGTGCGTAAATCCATCATTTCTACCGCCACACCTGTTTTGGTAATCCCGTGAGCAATGGCTTGGGAAAGGCGATCGCTATACCCATAATCGGAGAAATAAAACACCGCGACGCTGGTTTCCGATTTCGTTTGTTCGTGACTCCATGTCCAATAACGTCCGGTTAATTCTTTTAAATTATGCCGTAATAAAGGGCCGTGTCCGGTGGCAATGGTGGTAATTTCTCCTAACGGTTCCATGCGTTTCATGGCATTAATCACCGAACGGGCATTAGGAGCCATTAAACACTCATAATAAAAGCGAAAATCCGGTTCAATATCGGCTAAACTTTCATCGTAGGTGTGATCAGAACAATAGTGCATTCCAAACGCATCACAGGTAAATAACGTTTGGCTTTTGCGATCATAACTAAAAATGGTATCCGGCCAATGCAAATTCGGGGCGGAAACAAATTCTAAAACATGATCATTTCCTAAATCTAAAGTATCGCCATTTTTGACTAATTTACTTTTAAACGGCGTATGGGTTAAATTTTCTAAAAATTGAATCGCCACTTTCGCCCCCACCACCGTAGCATTAGGCGCAAGTTCTAGGACATCTTTAACTAAGCCACTATGATCAGGTTCAGTATGACTAATAATTAAATAGTCAATATCCGCAGGATTAATTAATCCCTTCAGTGTATCTAAATACAGTTGGCGAAACTTAGTGTGGGATGTATCAACGAGGGCTAGTTTTTCCCCGCGAATGATAAAGGAATTATAGGTTGTACCATTTTGCAGACCAAATTCTATGTCAAATCTTTCCCGATCCCAATCTAGGGAACGAATTGCCGTGGTATCAGCAGCAATGTCTTTAACTTCAATGGTTAAACGATTTTGTTTTACACGGTCAGTGAGGGCTACCATTCATGACCTCCCTAGATAATTGATTATGATTTTTTAACTTGTTCTCTATTGTTACATGGATTAATCGTAAAGATTTATTAAAAAACCTATAACTCCGTTAAGCTTTGCAAAAGTAAAGGTATTGACCATTGGCTTGGCTGTTCCCTATTCCCTGTCCCCTGATTTACAGAACTTTAACAATAATTGTAAATTTTTTACACAATCTTTAAATAGGGGGGTTGACCCCCCATCCTAAAAACGTTATATTATGGTATGTAGATGCACCCTGATGGTAGGGAGAGTTGCCAACGCGACTCTCTCTTTTTTATTGTCTGTTGTCTGTTGAGGGTTGTAGGTCAGGAATCAGAAGACCGGAGTACGAAGCTCGGAGTCCCTAAGACTTAACTAAACCTTGTAATAACCTACTGTTTCCTGTTCCCTGTTCCCTGTTCCCTACGATTACAAGTCTTGAGTTTGAGAAATAATCAGATTGCGGAGCCAAATTTGAAAGGGAACATTATCATAATTTTTAGACCAAACTTGCATATAGTGATACTCACCCAAATCAATTGGGGGTTCAAATAAAGTGATATGAGCCGCATCTGCAAATAGTAAAGCAATGCGACGGGGTAAGGTCAAAATAAAATCCGTTTGACTAATAATTAAGGGAGCCGACAGAAAATGAGGTAATTTTAGAATCACTCGACGTTCAACGCCTAATTCCTCTAATATTCTGTCAACATGACTTTTAGATGATTTTTTAATAGAGTAGATGGGTAAGCCTGTAACATTAATTAAAATATGAGGCCAAGCCGTATAAGATTCCAGGGTAATATCTGCTTCAAGAATCGGATGTTCGGCTCTAACAATGGATACAAAATGTTCCTTAAATAAATTTTGTTTTTTAAACTCTGTTTGTTCTTCTAGGTCGATTACACCCAAACCCAGATGAATTTCTCCTTTTTTGAGCATTTCTAAAGTTTCAGAATTCCAATAATAGCACTCGATATCAATAGCAGGAGTTTGGCGAAAAAGTTCTTTTAAAACCCGGGGAAGGATCACAGTCGTTGCATAATCTGAAGCAGCAATCCGAATCGTTCCTTGAGCTTGTTCTGGAAGGAAAATGGGTTCTTGAACCAACCTTTCTATATCGAGAAGAATTGTTTCGAGGGCTGCTTGCAACGCTAACGCTCTAGGAGTGGCACGCATTCCCGTGCTAGTACGCTCTAGTAAGGGATCATTAAACATTTTCCGAAGTCGATTTAAAGCATGGCTCGTCGCAGATTGACTCAAATTTAACTTTTCGCTGGCTCTAGTAACGTTACTTTCATCAAGTAGAACTTTTAAAATCCTCAGCAAATTTAAGTCTATTTGCCTAATATCAATTTGCTGCATATCTACAATTTAAAATATTCATTTTACAAATTAAAGCAGTTCATAGCATAATGGCAAGTGACAAGTCTCTCTTGTCAATAAACCCCCCAAACTAACTTGGAGTTGACCTTAACTGAAGTCACCTTTAGAAAAGGGCAGTTTTTTATTGGGTTTAAATATCAAATCTGTTTGACAGTAAACGGCTCTTCTGGGTAGGACAGAATTTAGCAAAATCAGTGTTGATTAGGACAAAATATTTCCAGTCCTTTAAAACCAACATTGTGTAACTTAAGCTACATTTTTATCCTAAACCCAAAAGAGCCGAGTCAATTAAAATGTAGTACAGGATCAATTCTATCTCATGTCTGACATAACTAATGTTTTAGCGATCGCGGCAGGTGCAGTTCCAGGCGCACTATCTCGCTATCAAATCACTGAATGGACGAAAGCTAAATTAGGGCCGAAATTTCCCTATGGAACATTTGTCATTAATTTGACGGGATGTTTAGCAATGGGTTTCTTTTTTACGATTTCCAAAGGAATTACAGGCTATCCCAAAGAATTAGATTTACTGATTAGAACCGGATTTTTAGGGTCTTACACCACATTTTCAACCTACGGGTTTGATACTCTAAGTCTCTGGCGGAATAAACAAACCGTTGCGACCGCTTTTTATTGGGCTGGAAGTGCAATTTTGGGTTTGATAGCAGTGATGATAGGTGTTGCGATCGCCAACGTTGTTGTACCTCCTGCATAAACAAAAGTTGAGATTGCTCTCGAACAAACTGAACACAACTAATTTTAGGAAAAAACATGGAGTTTTTGAAAGGACGTTTTGCCCTGTCTGTGGCAATTGGGGCTATTTTTGGTGCATTAAGTCGTTTCTATGTCACTGAATTTTCAAAAGTGCTTTTTGGAAAAGATTTTGGCTTTTACGGCACATTTTTTATTAATGTCACCGGCTGTTTATTGATTGCTTATATTTTAACTTTAGCGATCGAGAATATTCGACAGATCACACCTGAACTGCGACTGATGACAACAACGGGTTTCTGCGGAGCCTATACGACCTTTTCGACCTACGGTTTAGAAGCCAATGGTTTCTTAGCCAAGGGCGATACCCAGACGATGTTCCTTTATTTTTTCGGAAGTGCCGTCGTCGGGATGATTTGTGTCCAAATCGGTGTTTTATTGGCAAGGGCAGGTGTTCCAAAAACTTAAAGGGGAGGGGATTGATAGTCAAGTTAACAAGACTAACTAAGGGTATAATTCGGGTCAATATAATACAACTATCATAAATTAAAAACGCTACCTAAAAACTCAGGAAAATTATGATGTTAGATTGGCGACTCAAACCCGGATATTTAAACGAAGGTTGCTCTGATTTTGAATCTGTACACATTTTGCTGGGATATTTTATCGCCAATCGTCATTCACCA
Organism: Planktothrix sp. FACHB-1365; assembly: GCF_014697575.1. Classification (GTDB taxonomy): domain Bacteria; phylum Cyanobacteriota; class Cyanobacteriia; order Cyanobacteriales; family Microcoleaceae; genus Planktothrix. The sequence goes on from NZ_JACJSC010000028.1 coordinate 57,051, forward strand.
ACCCCCTTACCCAATAAATCTCTACTCACGGAAAATGAAGCCTTTGAGTGGGGGAAAGGTAAACCTTTAGAAAAGGTGATTAACTGTCAGTCGGATTTTGAATTTCTGATGCAGCATCCTCGACTTTTTCGGAATGCTTTAGCCATTATTGAACCTTGGGAACACGTGGGTTATAATCCTTTAGGGGAGCACGTTCGAGCCTCTCTAAATGTTGCCTATATTGCCCAAACAATTGCGGACTGTGACTCAATTTTGTTTCCTTTATGGTCGTCAGGATTACTCGATCCTGAAACAATTATTCCGGTGATTTCTTCAGGGTTAGCGGTGGTTTTAGAAGGAGGAGATCCATCAGTCCGCGATGCTTCTACCTTTGCAGGGAGCAAATCGTCTCTCGCAGATTTACATCTATTTGTGGAAAAGTTACTGTTATCTCGAACACCAACCAGTGCCCCCGCAATTTTTATTTGTTTAGGACATCAATTAGCCGCCCAAGGACACATTAATTTGATTCAAAAGGCGGTGCAGCAGGTACTTAATTTAAGCCAATTAGAGAACGATTTATCAGGAAAAACCCTCAAAGCCTTGCAAAATGTTTGTCAAGAAATTGAAAGGATTGGGAATTCTCTTTCTGTTAAGAAAAAGAATGGTAATATCGTGGCTCGAAGTTGGCATGATCCTGAATTTGCTGTGGGGCCAAACGAATTTAAAGAAGTGGGCGATCGCCAGTTACATCATTATGAATCTCCTGATAGTGAAAGTTCAGGAATTCCTCAAGAATTAATTACCACCCATGAAGTAACCGCCGATGAATTTGAAGGAGTAATTGATACTTCTATCGAATACGAACATGAACTAAATATTGCCATGTTCCACTCAGATGAAGTGAATGAAGAAGCCATTTTATTTGCAAATTGGGCCTATCGATTACTCCATGATACGATAATTTCCCATCGTCATATTCTCGCAGGAAGTCCTCTCTCTTGGCTAATGCAAATGCCTTATGCTATAGAAATTCTGTGTTCAACAGCCCATGAAGATGAAATCCTTACTGAATGTTCTGCTACCTGTATCAACTATAAAGATTTTGAAAGTAAGTTGATTCGGCGATCCTTTACTTGTCAATTTCACCCGGAATTATTATCAGATTTGAGGTCAGTGGGTTTTCGTAAACATCCCTCCTATTCTGAACTTAAAAAAGATGATGGAGCGAGGTTATTTGCTCGATTACTTTATGCTGGGATGCAAGAGTAAGGATAGTTTTAGGTAAGAAATTACCGTTCATTATTTAGGTATAAATAAAATGGCTAAAGGTATAAACCCTTAGCCATTTCAAAACTCAAAAAAGGAGCCTTATAAATCCCTAACTAAAAGTTAGTGACCTGCATCTTCTGATGTGATCAAGATTCGCTGACCGAATTCTCCAATTTTAACAGACATATCATTGGCATCATGAAACTCATAACGATCAATAACACTACTGGTTTCAGATTTATTGACTGAAGTAATTTGAAATCCAGGTACATATTTCTTCAGTGCTGTCATTACCTCAGAAGGAACTTCACTTTCAGAAATATCACGTTCTACTTCTTCAATACCACCATCAGTATAAACATCTACTTCAACTTTCTTTCCGTTGAGAGTGCCTTCAACTTCAATGACGGGTAAGCCATTATCCCCTAAATCCCAGCTAGCCATTGTCCATTTGGCATTAGGAAGTACCCGTTTAGCAGAAAGCAAAACTTGAGGAGGAACATCTTTGATCTGAATATCAACATTTTGTGCTGAGACAGAAACTATTCCAGTTGTGAATAGTAGAACACCCGCTAAAAGAATGGTCAAACAAAACTTGTTGAATACTTTAAACATGAATTTACGGCCTCAAAAAACTAGGAATGTAGGTAATCTACCATGCTTGTATTGGATTTTTTTGTAGATGTGTATGCTTAAAAATAATAGAGCTATAGTTATAAAACATACCGATTTTTTTAGGGTATTCATGGAATTACGCCATCTAAAATATTTTGTTGCGGTTGCAGAAAATCTTAACTTCAGCCGTGCTGCTGTAAGGTTGTATATCTCACAACCTGCGTTAAGTCGCCAAATCAAAGATCTTGAAAAGGAACTGAATGTTATGCTTTTTTTAAGACAACCGGATGGATTAAAACTCACAGAAGCAGGGAAATTTTTTCTCGAACAAGCTAAAGATATTTTGAATCGTAGTGATGTTTCTGTGCGAACCATCAAGGCTGATTACGCCAATCAAGATCAACCTTTAATCATTGGCTATATCCCAACTATTCTCCAGAGTTTTCTGGGTCAAACCCTACAGAAATTTGGACTTGCTTATCCTCAAATTTCCGTAAGTTTTCGGGAGATGTCGCCGAGTGAGCAAGTTAAAACATTGCGAGATGGGGGGATTAATATTGCCTTTATGGGCAATCCACCTGATGATTTATCAGAAGAATTTATGATCCAATGTATTAAGAAAGTGCCTATTGTTGCTCTGCTATCTAATCAACATCCCCTTGCAGATCAATCCTCAATTAATCTAGCTGAACTTGCATCTGAAAAATTTATCGGGATGTCTGAGGAAACATTTCCAGGGCGAAATGATCGGATTCACGATGTTTGCCGTTGCGCTGGCTTTACCCCCAATTTACATCTATTTGCTGATAGTCATGCCTCAATGATTGCTTTGGTTGCCACAGGGCAAGGGGTCGCAGTTATGCCCATCGAGGCAGAAGCACTACCCCATCCCCAAACGGTGTTTGTCAAGCTACACCATCCCCTATACTACGCTCGATCTGCTGCTGTTTGGAGGAAAGAAACACCCGCTCAATCTTTAGATAAATTTCTAAAAGTTCTATTAGATTATGTTCAATAGTTTTCTATAATTGTGCTCTAATTAGCCCCTTAATATCAATCAAACTTCATGATGAAATTAATCAAAAACTCAACTTGGTTAGACTTAGCAATTGATTTAAGAAATTCGGTTATTCTGGCTATTTGGCGGCGAGTAATAGCGACGATGATCTTTGCTTTACTGATCACAATTGCCTATCACCAAGGATATGCTGTAAATCAACCTATTCTCGCAACTTTAATTCCTGGGGTTGTCCTGGGATTATTATTAGTTTTTAGAACCAATACCGCTTATGATCGATTTTGGGAAGGTTGTAAACTGTGGCATGATTTGCTCAATGCAGGTCGAATTTTGTGTCGGAATATTTGGACAATTGTTCCCACGAATAATGCTGAAGACTTAGGAAAAAAAATAGCCCATATTAGATTAGTGGGTATATTAATAATAACGATTAAATTGAATTTAAGAGATGAAACCCTTGATAATAGTATAGCAGCATTAATGACTCAATCAGATTATTTAGAACTCACAAAAGCCAATAATGTTCCCCTTAGAATTATCAATTGGTTTGCCGAATATTTTCGCCAGCTTTATTATGATGACAAAGTTATTCCCTATAGATTTTTCATTGAATTAAATCGCTCTTTAGACCAAATCATCATGTTATTAAGTGGTTGTGAACGAATTTTAAACACCCCACTTCCTAGACCTTATTCCATTCATCTCAAACATTTATTATTGTTATATTGTTTTGCTTTACCTTTTCAATTTGTCCAAGAACTAGATTGGTTTACCATTCCGGTTGTGGGAATTATTAGCTTTGCCTTATTAGGAATAGAAGATATTGGTGTAGAAATTGAAAATCCTTTTGGTTATGATCGCAATGACTTACCTTTAGATCGCTTTTGTCAACAATTACAAGCTGAAATCGAAACAGAATGGGTTGATTTGGATATTTCTACACCTAAAAACGGTAAGACTAGGGAACCCAATATTCAACTAATTCAAAGCATTTAGCAGAAAGGAGTCCTCAAATCCAATAAGGATAACCATAATTATGAATATGAAATCATCTTATTCAAATTTAAAAATCGAACTCGTTGAAACTAGCTTTGAGAAAATTAAGCCTCATGCAGTCGAATTTGTCGCTAGTTTTTACCAAAATCTGTTTGAAGCTTATCCAGAAACTCAGCATTTATTTGGTAAAACCGATATGGATAAGCAAGGGAAAAAACTCCTTAATTCTCTAATTCTATTAGTCGAAGGTTTACGCACGCCTGAAGTGTTAGTTCCCATTCTCAAAGATTTAGGAGCTAGACATAAAGGCTATGGCACAGTTGCAGAATATTATCCCCTTGTGGGCGAGATTTTATTACAAACTTTCGCCGATTATTTACAAGAAGATTGGACTCCCGAAGTCGCACAAGCTTGGCTTGAGATTTACACAACAACCTCTCAATTAATGTTAGAAGGGGCAGGGGTAGATATTTCTGATTTAAGCACACAGCCAGAGATAGAAAACCCTCCGTCAGTGCCTCAAATATCCGTTTCCTTAGCTAAAGAAACAACCCCACAATTATCGACAACGGCACAAATAGAACTTGTTGAAACGAGCTTTGAAAAAATCAAACCCCGTGCGGTCGAATTTGTTGCTAGTTTTTATGAAAATCTGTTTGAAGCTTATCCCGAAACTCAACGTTTATTTGGTAAAATTGATATGGAGAAGCAAGGGAAAAAACTTCTGAATTCTCTGATTTTATTGGTCGAAGGTTTACGCACACCTGAAGCGTTAATTCCGGTTCTTAAAGATTTAGGCGCTAGACATAAAGGCTATGGTATAGTTACAGAATACTATCCCCTGATGGGCGATATTTTACTCAACACTTTTGCCGATTATTTACAAGAAGATTGGACTCCAGAAGTCGCACAAGCTTGGCTTGAGATTTACACAACAACCTCTAATTTAATGTTAGAAGGTGCAGGAATAAATGCCACTGTCAAACTAGAACAACCAGAAGTCAATGCAATCCCATTTTCCTCATCAATTGGGGAAACTGTCTCACCCAAAATGGGGAAAAAGGGTAGAGAGAATACGACACCTCAGCAACGTAATTTAAGTCAAGTTATAAGACTGATATTACAACCCCTAAAACCCCTTCAAAATAGTTTTAAATATAGTTTTCAAAAAATTAATGAATGGTTTTGGGAGTCACCAACTTGGTTAGTCGCTCTTGTCATTGTTTCTATTTTGGTTGGAGTCTTACTAATGAGTCCTGAAGGTTCGTTTGTCGCTAGACTTTTAGGAGCAGTTGAAGGGATTAGTATCATCGTGGCTATCATTCTATATGTTAAAGAAATTCCTGACCGCAAAAAAGAATTCCATTATCAAGCTTGGAGTGTTATTGATGCGGCTCATGGGGTCAAAGTGAGTCCCGCCAGAATTATTGCTTTACAAGATTTGAATCAGGATGGAGTAGCTTTAAATAATTTAGATCTACCCGGAGCAAAATTAGTCAGAATTAATCTTCCTAAAGCTGATTTAAGCGAAGCTAATTTAACGAAATCTGATCTGAATCATGCTGATCTAAATCATGCTAATCTGGGAAATGCTTTACTCGCTCGCGTCAACTTTACGGGTGCTAATTTGAGTTATGCTAACTTGGGTTTTGCTAAACTAAGTTACGCGAATCTGAGTAGTGCTAATTTGAATTATGCCAACCTAATTTGTGCTGATTTAAGAGATACAAATCTAAGTGGTGCAAATCTCAGCAATGCGAATCTGAGTGGCGCAGATCTGAAAAATGCCTATTTAACAGGTGCGAACCTCAGAGGTGCGACTGTCAGTCAATATGACTTGCGGGGAGCCTATCTCAAAGGTGCTATAATGCCTGACGGATCAAAACATCCTTAATCCTAATAATACTTGATCTGTTCTTCTAGCATAAACCTGTAAAAAAAGGAATAGAATTTTATGGAATTTAACAAAAATACCCTGGCTCAAACAATGGCTTTTTTACTCTCAATTCCTCCTGAAAGTAATTTAGCTAAGTTACTAAAATTATGCTTAGTGACTCAATATAATGGTGAAAATTTAGGTCAAAATGCGTTGGAAAAAAGCCAGGAATTAATTATTAACCCCACTGATTTACCCTATTGGATACAAGAAGTAATTCAAAGTAATGATAAAATTACACCGGAAGAATGGCAAGCGTTTGGACAACTGAATTTAACACAGACTCAGGATTTTATTAATACTCTCTTGGAAGAATTAAATAATTTAAAATTGTAAATTTAGGTAATATGATGGTAACTTTTAAATACAATAAAAAATAATAAAATTTTTCTGAACTTTTTTAAAGTTGCTATTAATTCTTAGAACAAATATAGCCTACGAAATATTTTCGGAAGGCTGGCTTACAGGTTTGACTCTATTAAATTACAAAAGGTTTAATTAATTGACTTAGTGGAAAAATCAATTTTCCTTCAATGACCTGTTAAAAGTATTGAATGATTAAAGGTTTTTCGGGCACAAATCGCGAAGCAAAAGGTTCTTTTTTTCCTAATCCTTTGAAGTTAGAAATATTGACCGGAATTTCTAAGGGTCTGAGATCGGTGACTTCCCAAAAAATCGCGGCATCTAAGGCATCATTTGCTGCCGTTGCTGGACGATATTTCATGCCTTGGGGATGGCGACCGCGCCTCGAATCACTATGACCAATATATAATCCTTGCCAGGTGACTTTAGGAATAAAGGAGCGATTTTCTTGTTCAGAGGCATAAATTAACACCTTCACAGGGCGTTCATTACGATCTAGGTCAATTTTGCGAAACACTTCAAATTCACGGCTTCCAAAGGCTACTTTTCCCTCCTGTTCACAGACCTCCTGAGCAGAAATCAAATGAATTTCAGGTACAGGAGCCAGGAGGGAAAAATTACGGGTCGGTGATTTTACACTAGAATCGTGCATAAAAATCCTGATTCAGACAAGACGATTAAATTATCTCATCTTTAGGTAACAAAGAACCGGAGAGGTTACCCTATTTTATTGTAGGGGTTGGGTTTTCCAACCCTTTATACCCCTTAAAATATTATGATTGGGCTGAATTTGAAACTCGTTGAGATAATTCTTTCATGGCTTGGTCTGTGCTTAAGAAAATGCGATCGCGTCCTAATTTATCCACAAACCCAACTTTTTCTAATTGATCAAAAACCGGGCCTTTGACTTCGGATAAATAAAATTCAATTCCCATCCCCTTTAAATCCTCAATCAGGCGTTGTAGCGTTTCTAAAGCACTGCCATCAATTAAATTAATTCCACTACAAACCAAAAGTAAATATTCAACTTCTTTCTGTTCTGTCACCAGCTTTAATAAATAGTTTTCTAAATATTTCGTATTCACAAAATATAAACTTTCATCGACTCGCACCGCCAAAATATGGGGGAAAGTTGTTACCGGATGACGGAGAATATTCCGAAAATGTTCTGTATTTCCCACCCGTCCAACAATGGCAATATGGGGTTTACTGGTTCGGACTAAATGTAATAGCAGAGAAATCAAAACCCCAATCATAATTCCTTGTTCTGCACGGGTAAACAGAACCGCAACAAACGTACCGCACCAGGTAATTGCATCCAGTTTATTATATTGCCATAACCGTTTTAGCGTCGGAAAGTCGAGGAGATTGCCAACGGCGACTAAAATAATGGCGGCTAAACTGGTTTGAGGTAAATAATAGAATAAAGGCGTTAAAAACAAAACTGTTAACATCAGGAATACGGCGGTAATGACTGATGCTAACCCGGTATTTGCTCCGGCGGAAAAGTTGACAACAGAACGACTTAAACCTCCGGTGATAGGATAGCCTCCCGTAAATGAGGCGGTAATATTTGAGGCTCCCAAGGCAATTAATTCTTGATTGGCTTCAACTTTTTTGCGTTGTTTACTGGCTAAAAATTGCCCTACTGAAAACGCTTCCATAAAGCCAACAAAACTAATGGCTAAGGCGGAGGTTCCTAATAATTGCAGATGGTTTAGATCTAAATTAGGGAGAGTCAAAGGCGGAAACCCTTTAGGAATTTCTCCCACCACTTTTACCCCAAAAAATTGATCTAAATGCAGTAATCCTACTAAAATTGAACTCCCGATCACCACCATTAACGGCCCACTTTTGGTGAGGGGAATAATAATTGATTCCTGAACTCCTTTGGATTTGAGATATTGTCCTAAACCTCGATTAAAATAGAGTAAGAAGACTAAACTGATTATTCCTAATGTCAACGTTATGCCATTAAGATGAGGACTTTCCTGAAAAATAGCAGTAACGGTACTTAAAAACGATTCAGTTTGAGGAATTTTGATTCCCAATAGATGTTTAACTTGGCTAAATCCAATCAGAATAGCGGCGGCACTAATAAAGCCAGAAATTACCGCTTGGCTGAGGAAATTAGCGACAAATCCTAACCGGAAAATTCCGATTAACAGTTCAATAATTCCGACTAATAACGCTAAGGTTAAGGCATATCCCCAATATTCCGGTGTGTTTTCTTTGGCGATCGCACTAACCGCCGTTGCAACCATTAAAGAATCGACCGCCACCGGAGCCACCGACAGCATGGAAGCGGTTCCTAAACAGGCATAAACAATTTGAGGAAAAATGCTGGCATAGAGCCCAACTTCTGGGGGTAAACCTGCCAGCATTGCATAAGCCATTCCCTGGGGAATTAACAAACTTGCAACAATAATTCCAGCCGTTAAATCTCCGGTTAAATCTGTTTTTTTGTAATTGAATCCCCAGTTTAAAATCGGAAAATATTGTTGCATTGATGCCAATTTAAACACGCTGATTATAAGGTAATTTTGCCAATAATTGTGCCATCATGCAAGTATTTGTAATTCCGGCAAACAGTAATCCAGCACCCACAAATCCACTTAAAAATAGAAAATTGGGAGAAACAAATGCGCCTAATAAGGTGCCAATTAAGACTAAGGAACCCGCAACAATTTGTACCTGTCTCATAATGCTAATGGGGGCATTTTTATTGACAATGGTGGGATATCCGGCTTGTTTCCAACTGTTTAATCCCCCTTGTAGGTGCATGACCTGTTTAAACCCAAAAGCAAACAATTTTTGAGCCGCTTGGCTACTGCGGTTGCTGGTTTGGCAATAAAAAACAAAGGGTTTTGAGCCATTCACAGGTAAATTTAAGGGGTCAAAGGTTGATAAAGGTATGGAAATTGACCCAAAAATATGTTCTCCTGCGTGTTCAGATGGTTCTCGAACATCAATCAGGGTAATTTCATCCTGATCAAGCCATTGTTTTAAGGTTTCAGCATCAATTGATTGTAATTGGTCAGTAATAAAGTTAGCCATATTTTAAGTCAGGTAATTACATCGGGAATCATTCATTTAATCAGGTTTGCAGACTATCTTGCTTTAGGCTTGATTTCCACAGAGTTGATTCGCCGGAACTGCTTCAGCAATTTTTTTCGGGTTGGGTAGATTTAAGTTATTCATCATCTCAATAAAGCTGTTTCGATCTTTGCCCACAAACCGAGGATTAAATTGTTTTTCTTCTCCAATTGTTGAAACCGTTCTTCCTTGATAATCATGACCGGGATAAACGGCTGTTTGATCGGGCAGAGTAAATAATTTTTGAGTAATATGATCGTAGAGTAATCCCGCATTTCCACTTTGAAAATCGGTACGTCCACAGCCTCGAATTAATAAGGAATCTCCAGTTAATAATCGCTCCCCATTGACTAAATACGCCATGTGGCTATCGGTATGTCCCAAGGTTGCGATCGCTTTAATTTTAACATCTCCAATCTCTAAAATTTCCCCATCTTTAATCAAGCGATCAGCACAATTAACAATGGCGTTTTCGGGAACAATTCCTAAACATCCAGTGCGTTCTCTGAGTTTTCCAGTTCCGGTAATATGATCCGCATGAACATGGGTTTCTAAACAATAACGCAAGGTCAATCCTAATTGTTCTAATAGGGTGATATCTCGTTCTACTTGCTCTAACACAGGATCAACTAAAACCGCCTCTTGAGTTGTTTCGTCCGCAATTAGATAAGTATAGGTACTGGTTTCTGGGTCGAAAAGTTGGCGAAACAGCATGGTTTTTCACTCCTTGGGGGGAAATAGCAACACGACTATCCTACCATATAGTTTTATAGAAAGATAGATTTATAAAAAAATTTATAATTGCCTTGACAATCATATAACTAAATGGCAATATTAATATACCTGCATATTTATCCTCTAACTCTAGGACTTACCCAATGGGCTGATGCAGAAGCCAGGTTTCTGGAGCGAAAATCAAGTTTCCATCCTGAAAAATAGCCAGAAACCTGATTTCTTGGGTACTGTGTGTAAGTCCTAACTTTTATTCCTTGCAGGTTTCAGCACTTATAAACGCCGAGGCGATCAACAGTGCCAACTTTGGCATTGAAGTGATCCACGTCTGAACTGTCGGTTTTGATTCCTTCTAACCGCGTCTTGCTTTCCCTTTTTTAATCCCCGGCTTCTTCAGATTTAAACGAGAAGTCGGCTTTCTCCTAACTGAACTTTAATGGAAAATAGCCTACCTCTGGAAAGTCCTTCTCTGTCCCGTCGTCAACTCCTGAATTTTTTGACAGGTGCAGTTGTTGCGACCACTGCGGGAGCCGTTCTTTATCCTGTAGTTGAATATGTTCTTCCTCCGGCAGAAAGTGGAGAAGATGGGGCAATTTTGGCAAAAGATATCTTAGGAAATCCCATTCCTGCTAGCCAAATTTTAGCTGAAACCCCTGGAACTCGTGCTTTAGTTGCGGGTTTAGCGGGAGATCCAACCTATTTGATTGTTGAAGAAAATAGCCGTTTAAATCCGATGGGAATTGTCAATAATTGTACCCATTTAGGGTGTACATTTCCTTGGAATTCTGTTGATCAACAATTTCAATGTCCTTGCCATGGTTCCCGTTATAGTGCCGATGGTTCAGTTTTACGAGGGCCAGCACCTTTACCGTTGAAATTAGTTCATGTTGCGGTTAGAAATAACCAAATTTGGATTTCTCCCTGGACAGAATTAGATCCCCGAACTCAAGCTCAACCTTGGTGGGTTTAACAACAGCAATAGAAATCGGATTAGTCAAAAAAAATTGGGTTATCAACCCGGTTTCTAGTGCCATTCTAACAATAATAACCATCGGATTACATCATGTTTCAAACTGTTACATCATCCTTAGCCATTGGGAATTTATCTTCCCCCGAAGAACTGCAAGAGATTGCTGAACAAGGGTACAGTACCATCATTGATTTATGTACACCCCAAGAAGGCAAAAAAATGCAAGCTGAAGAGGTGGAAAAACTGGGATTTAATTATATTAGTATTCCTGTTTCTCCTCCTAACCTCAACCCAGACGTGCTGCAAAGCTTTAACCAAGCTTTAAATACCGCATCTCAACCTATTTATGTTCGTTGTGCATCGGGTTTGCGTGCGGGAGTGTTAACCCTCTTGACCTTAGCCAGTGAATACAATTGGACAGAAGAAGACTATTTAAAACGTCATCAAGAATTAGGTCTTGAACACAAGCCTAACTGTCCGATTCAAGCATTTACTGAACAATATTTTAATAGCCATACATCTCAATAAACCCAGAGAACGATAGAGGCAATGGTTCATAATTTTTCCTCTAAAAAGCTAGGTATTAAAGGTTAAATAGAGCCTAATTTCTATTTTAATTTTTATTTCCAGGCTTTGAGATTTAGCTGTTACAGAATGGATCTGTTTATGTTTAGAAATCTCGGTAAAATCAGGCAAAAATTATTATTATTATTTTTGCTAATTGGGTTGCTCCTTTCTCCTATCTTACTGTTTAAGCCTGTACCTGCCTTAGCCAGTTCTTTTGATTTAGGAGAGCCGGTTAATGCACCGGAAAATTTGAACCCAGTGATCACTCATTTTTTGGAAGAAATTCCTCCCCGATATTATGCAATCATGAAGATTCAGGATCTTCAAAATCTAATACAACAAGGTGATCTGGTTTTAATTGATGTTCGAGAACCTTCTGAATATGCTTTCGGTCATATTCCAACTGCCATCAACATTCCCTTAAGATCCTTAACTCAAAATATCGATCAAATTCCTAAAGATCGTCCTGTGGTTTTGTATTGTACAACAGGTTATCGGACGGCAATGGGCGTGATGGCATTAGAACTTTTAGGCTATCAGAATGTTCGAGGATTTCCTCCTAGTATTCAAGGTTGGAAAGCAGCCGGACAACTTTTAGAAACAGTCCCGTAATTCCTGATGCAATTAACAGCATTTATGGATTGATTTTCACTAACAACAACTCTTCTCACACAACAACACTCAACATGGTTACATCCACAATCCAACCCGCCGAAATTTCTGATAAAGTGACACTTCCAACGGTTACTAAAACCTTAAATTATCAAATCGTGATTATCGGAGCAGGGGCCGCCGGAATTACAACCGCATCTCTACTTTTTAATCAGAATCATTCCCTCGATATTGCTATTATTGATCCCTCCGATAAACACTATTATCAACCGGGTTGGACATTGACGGGAGGGGGTGTTTTCCAGATTCAAGATACTGTTAGAAATCAACGAGATGTTATTCCTCAAGATGCCACTTGGATCAAAGATAAAGTCATTCACTTAGACCCAGAGCACAATCAAGTTTTAACTCAAGCGGGTTTCCAGGTTCGATATGATTATTTAATTGTTTGTCCGGGTATTCAAATTGATTGGCATCTGATTTCAGGACTCAAAGAAGCATTAGGAAAAGAGGGCGTCACCACAAATTATTCTCCTCGGTATGCACCCTATACTTGGGAATTGATTCGTAATTTTAAAGGTGGGAATGCTTTATTTACCTTTCCGAATACTCCGATTAAATGTGGGGGGGCACCTCAAAAAGTCATGTATATGGCCGATGACACTTTCCGTCTAAAATGGGGAGTTCGTCAACGAACCAACGTGATGTTTTTTTCCCCTGGAAATCGGATGTTTTCTGTTCCTGAATATTCTCATCTGTTAGAAAATGTTGTTAAAGAACGAGAGATTAATGTTCAGTTCCGGCATAATTTAAAAGCGATTATCGCTGAAACAAAAACAGCCCTTTTCGATATTTTGGATAACAATGGCAATGTAATTGATCAAGTCAGTTATCCCTATGATATGATTCACGTTGCTCCGCCCCAAAGTGCACCGGACTTTATTAAACATAGTCCTTTAGCTATTCCCAATAATTCCTATGGTTGGGTTGATGTCGATGCTTATACCTTGCAACATAAGCGATATCCGAATGTTTTTAGTTTAGGTGATGCTTCCTCTTTACCCACTTCTAAAACCGCCGCCGCTATTCGCAAACAAGCACCCGTTGTTGCTAAAAATTTACTCGCTTTGATGGCCTCAAAACCGTTAATCAGTCAATATGATGGTTATACTTGTTGTCCCTTAATTACCGGGTATGATCGGACTATTATGGCAGAATTTAATGGTTATAATACCACAGTTCTATCCAGTTTCCCCCTCAATCCAGTTAAAGAACGGGCAATTATGTGGACAATGAAAGTTACCGCTTTACCCTGGATTTATTGGAATCGAATGCTCACGGGAGATCGATTTGAGGGGGAGTACATTAAATTTATGCAGTGGAAAAAATAACCTCTTAGGGTGCGTAAGCTTAAGATTATGCACCCTTGATGATCTCAAAATATAGAAAAATTCCCCTAAAAAAACTGATTTTTAGGGTGATTTGTTGCTAAATATGCCATCAAAATTTTAGATTTTTTGAATTGACAAACTGAGAATATTATAATAAAATAAATTAGGTTTAAAAACCAAAACCAGTTGTTACAGATTAATCTGATTCGTCTTAAGAAGTGTTCTATTTCTAAAATCAGGGGGTAGGAGCAGATTGATCTAACTTTTTGCTATGCCATTGCTCATAGATCAATCGACTCCTACCTTTTCCTAGTTCTGAATTAAGTATATTTACTGATTGACATTTTCTGTATTTTATATAACTATATAAGAATATAAATATTTGATCAGCTAGTTAAAAAATCGCATCGGAGGGTTTGGCTGATGGGCAAGCTAGTTAACGAACTTAAACGAGACATTCAATACCAACACGGGATGAATGCCTGCCTGAACTGTGGCATCTGTACTGCGGTTTGTCCAGCCGCCGAGGTTTATGACTACTCTCCGAGAGAAGTGATGAACATTTGCCATCTGGAAGAAGAAGACTCCCTTGTAGAGTTACTTAAATCTGATAAAATCTGGTTTTGCGGACAATGTTTCTCCTGTAAACCTCGATGTCCAAGAGGCAACAGCACCGCCCAAGTCATTCTGGCTTTGCGTCGGCTTTCAGTACGTCATGGTTATTTTGCCGAATCAGAAAAAGGCAGACAACAATTATTTGCTAAACGAGTCTTTGGGGAAAATCTGCTTAAACGAGGTTATACCTTAGTGGCAGAAAATATCACCCCGGCTCACTTTCCTGAACTCGGAGAAAACTGGGAATACTATTACGAACACATGGCAGAAATGCGAGAGTGGTGGGATGTTCCCATGAACTTAGAAAATAGCGCAGGTTCCCACCGCATGATTCCCGAAAAAGACATGGATGAATTGCGAGCAATTTATCAAGCAACTGGGGCACTTGAGTTAATGGATGCTGTTGAAAAAGGTATGGAAAAGAAACTCGGTAGCAAAGAAGAAGTTGAAAAATATTGGGAAAATTGGGTAGAAACGGCTGATAGCAGAAACTACGAGATGGGAGAATAAATCAGGAGAAAAATTATGCAGACAGTTAATAATTTTAGTAGCGTCAATAGCAGTCTGGATGCCTCCGAAACGGAAGGACTCCTCTATATGCGCGAAGAAGAAAAACTGGCGCATGATGTCTACGTCACCCTGTATGAACAGTGGGGATTATCTATTTTTAACAATATCGCCAATAGCGAAGACAGTCATGAGAATCAGATAGAAACCCTGCTTAATAACTATCAAATTGAAGATCCAGTTGGTGATAATCTGATCGGTGTTTTTGTTAATCCAGATTTACAACAATTGTATAACAATCTGATAGCCCAAGGCAGTCAATCATTAACGGCAGCCTTACAGGTAGGAGTGTTGATTGAGGAGACTGATATTGCAGATTTACAAGAGCGAATTGCCCAAACAGATAACGCTGATATTCAAAAGGTATATGAACAACTTTTGAAGGGATCAAATAATCATCTGAGTGCATTTACTTCAAACTTGACTGGCGAAACTGTTAATACGAACTCCTCTAATACCTCTAATAATGTAACGAATCAGATTCAGGAAACAATAATAGATGACCCTCTAACTGGAGGTGGAAGCAATCAAAGCTTCGTTAGCAATGGTGGTGGTAACTCAGCTTATGCAGCAAATTTTGTCTTGGGTTCATCAAGTCAAATTAACAGCACTGGGTTATCAGCAGTTGAGCAGAGTTATCTGAATATTGATAATAGTTTTACTGCCCAAAACCAGCCCTTTGCTTCATCTAATATAGGAGGGAACAGTAACTTATCTACAAACGACTTGCCGATGGGCTTTTCTCTGACTCAAAACCCGATGGCTGCTCTTACTATAATGCAGACAATAGCCAGAATATGAGAGCGGTAATTTGCCCGGTTAATTCCTAAATTAGCATCCATCAAAGATTAAAAATTGACATCAATCAAAAAGGAAAAAACACAATGAAAGTAGCTAGACAAAATTTAGCTTGGGAAAAACATCAAAAGCACGTTCCAACCGTTGATGAACCTGGTGGGAATGTATGGGGGTGTTTCCGCAGTTGTTTTCTGCAAAGTGCTGCCCCCTATACAGAAGGAATTGCCTATAAAATCTTAAAAAATGACTTAGGAATTGATTTACGCGAAGCTGCTGGACATACTTCTTGTGGGGCAATTGGCTATCACGGAGATGTGACTAATCTGGAAACCCAAATGGTGGTTGCGGCTCGTAATTTTTCCGTTGCTCATGATGAATTAGGAGTCGATAATCTCTTCTCATTTTGTGTAACTTCTTTTGCGAATTACACTGAAATGATTCAACTTTGGGAAGAAGAACCAGAGTTACGAGAATATACAGAAAAAATGTTAAAAGAAACCACAGGACGTGAATTTTGGGTTCCTCATGTTTCTGGGGGTAGACCGTCTGTAGTTCATGCGTCTGATGTGTTTTTTGCCAATCGCCATAAATTAGCAGAAAAAGCTAAATATAGTTTAAAAGGAATAAAAGCCGTTGATCATATTGGCTGTCACTATGGCAAAATCTTTCCGGGTGAGTGCATGGGGGGATCTGAATTTCCTCAAGTTTTAGTCGGGTTATTAGAAGCATTTGGCGCGGAAATTGTTGACTATCCAGAAAGAAGACATTGCTGCGGCATGGGTTTTCGTCAATGTGCATTTCCTGAAAA
The DNA here is from genome assembly GCF_014697575.1 of Planktothrix sp. FACHB-1365. GTDB lineage: Bacteria > Cyanobacteriota > Cyanobacteriia > Cyanobacteriales > Microcoleaceae > Planktothrix. The sequence continues at coordinate 73,386 of NZ_JACJSC010000028.1, forward strand.
TCGAGACTATACCGCTAGTAGCGTTTATAAAAAGATGAAAAGTCTCAAAGAAACCCATCCCGATTGTAATTTAATTTTAACCAATTGTCCGGGGTGTACGGTGTTTTTAGATGCCGAACAAGGAACCATTAAAGAAGTCTTGGAAGAAGAATTTAATGTTAGTATTCTCGACTATGCTCAACTCACAGGTTTGATGTTAGGATACGATCCGTTTAAAGATTGTGGATTAAATGCCAAAGTTGTTCCTATTGAACCCTTATTAGATAAAATTGGCATTTCTTACGACAAATCTAAAACCTTTGAAGAACGGAGAAGACCGTTTTAATCAGTTATCAGTTATCAGTTATCAGTTATCAGTTATCAGTTATCAGTTATCAGTTATCAGAAGAGTAAATCATCATACCTATTGAATTTTATTTTCTAAAAAAAAGGGAGGAAACATGAACAAACCTGTGGTAATTATTGGTGGTGGCCCTGCGGGATTAGCGGCGGCTGGAAAACTTCAAGACTTTGGTTATGAGGTGGTTTTAATTGAAAAACAAGCCGAAATCGGCGGACATTTAAACAAGTGGTATAAAGTGTTTCCTGATTTTACGGACGCTTCAGAAATTACGGCTAATCTGAAAGCTGAGTTAGGGAAAACTCGAATTTTAACCGATACAACCATAACTCAAATTCAAGGGTCTGCCCCCAACTTTCAAGTCACGACATCAACGGGGGAAAATCTTGAAGCCGCAGCAATTTTAGTTTCAACCGGATATAAGCATTTTGATGCCAGATTGAAAGAAGAATACGGCTATGGAATTTATGATAATTGCATCACTTCAGTTGAACTTGATTTGATGCTGAAGGCGCAAAATATTAAAACCCGGTCAGGACAAATTCCCCAAAAAATAGCGATGATTCATTGTGTTGGATCTCGTGATGAAAAGGTGAATAATAATTACTGCTCTCGCGTTTGTTGTACGAATACAATTAAGCAGGCTATTGAAATTAAAGAACAACATCCTGATTGTGATGTTTACTGCCTTTATATGGATATTCGGGTGTTTGGTCGCGGTTATGAGGAACTTTACCGCACCTCTCAAGAACAATATGGGGTGCAATTTTTACGGGGTCGGTTGTCGGAAGCGAGTGAGAAAAAAGATGGCAATTTATTACTGCGTTTAGAAGATACCTTAACGGCAAAACCGATGCGATTAAGCGTTGATTTGTTAGTGTTAATGGTGGGAATGGAAGGCAACCCAGAGTTAGCAGAAATAGCGAATTTAAAATTAGGATGCGATCGCTTTTATGCCACCGCCCATCAACAATATTCTAATAATTGCTCAACCCGTGAAGGTATTTTTCTAGCGGGAGCCGCAACGGGGCCAAAAGCCATTATGGAATCAATTACCGATGGTCGCTCCGCCGCCGCAGAAATTGCCAGTTTTGTTGCTCGTTCTTCCCAAGATTCTGAAACGAATTTGAATGGACAATTAATCACAGAAATGGCAACATCTCTCAAATAAAAGAGGAAAAAATCATGGCAACAAAAGCGAAAAAATTTGTCTTTGGGTTGAAAGCGGATCGCCAACTCGACGGCGATAAAATGAACTCCGATTTTGTTAAAAAAGTGGTTGCTGAAGGGGGAAACGGGGCTGCGATCGCGGCTTGTATGCAGTGTGGGACTTGTAGCGGTGGCTGTACCAATATTGACCAGATGGATATGTCCCCTCGAACTCTCATTTTAATGACACAACGAGGGGAATGGGAGAAGGTACTTAAAAGTAACGCTTTGTGGATGTGTAGTTCTTGTTATATTTGTACCTCCCGATGTCCCCGTGGGGTGCGTCCTTCTGATGTGATTGAAGCGGTAAAAGCGATCGCCATTCGCGAAGGAATTGAGAACAATTCAACTCGTTTTAATCAAATTTTTGTCGAGTTAGTGCAGAAACGAGGCATTCTGTTTGAACCAGAATTAATGCAGAAATATGGCGGTTTACAAGCCATGATCGATCAAGCAGAATTGGGCATTAAATTAACCCTGAAAGGGAAAATGTCACCGTTTCCTGCAAAAATCAAAGACCCTAAAACCTTTAGTGAAGCATTAGAAAAGGCGGAACAAAAATGAAATATTCCTACTACCCTGGATGCAGTCTCCATACCACTGCTAAAGAGTTTGATATCTCAACCCAAGTTGTGATGGAGGAACTCGGAATTGAGTTAGAGGAACTCAAAGATTGGTCTTGTTGTGGGGGCTCTGTTGCTGCTGGAGTTTCTCACGATGTTGGGATGGCAATGGCGGCGAGAAATGTCGCTTTAGCTCAAAAACAAGATCTCGATTTATTAGCGTCTTGTTCGGGGTGTTACAACAAGTCAGCCAGAGCACTTAAGGCATTAAAAGAACCCACCGAAAAAGATAGAATTATGGCGATTATGTCGGAAATGGGGATTGATGTTTCTGACTATAATATCCGAATTAGAAATGTTGTCGATGTGTTAGTTAATGATATCGATATTTCCTCCCGAATTAAACGGCCCTTAACGGGTTTAAAAGTTGCCTGTTATTACGGGTGTTTGTTAACTCGACCCGCAGATATTACAGGTTGGGATTCGCCAGTTTTTCCGACATCAATGGATAGATTGTCTGAAATTTGTGGGGCGGAAGTTGTTGATTTTCGCTCAAAAACCAAATGCTGTGGCGGCCCAATTTTAGTGTCTCAACAGGATGTCGCTTTTGATCTGACTAAAAAACTCTTAGATGAAGCAAAATCTTTAGGGGCTGATTGTATTGTTTTAGCTTGTCCGTTGTGTGATACAAACTTAGAACTTCGTCAGCCAGATATTGAGAAGAAATACAATGTTTCTTACAATTTACCAATTTTATATATCACCGAAATTATCGGACTTGCTTTAGGAATGAAACCCGGAAAATTGGGCATGAATAAGCATATTGTTTCACCTAAACCTGTTTTAGCTAAATTGGGATTGTGAACTTGAGGGTTGACTGATTACTGATGCGCGGGCGGGGTAACTCCGCCCCTACGGTTATATGAAACGTAAACGCAGAATTAACCCCAGAACTTATATGCGAGGGGTTGTGGCTTTAGCACTCCTAATCAGTTGGAGTTTGGTCGCACTTACAGGTTTTATCTTATGGTTTGCACCTCATGGACAAGGGGCAGGTAGGATTGCCTTTTTGTTAGGATTAAGTCGCCACGAATGGGGTGATATCCATTTTTTGATCAGTTTGTTGGCGTTAGTTGTAACGATGCTTCACGTTATTCTTGACTGGCGCTCTTTAAAAGGACTGATTCGGTATTTGATAGGAGTAAATCAATGAACAACTACAAACCGATCAAAAACAATCTAAGCACAGCTTTTCAGGGATTAATAGCAGGAATCATTCTGATTAGCAATAACATGATTTTTCCCGGCTTTTTCCCTTCAAAAGCACTTTCTCAAACTGCTTTAGATGCTAAGATTCAACAAGCTATGATTGACGCGATTAATGATGAATATCGCGCTAGAGCCTTTTATAACGCCGTGATCGAAAAATTTGGGGCAGTTCGTCCGTTTAGCAATATTGTGCAAGCAGAAAATAATCATGTCAATCTTTGGAGAAATCTATTTGCTCAGTATGGAATGGCTGTTCCTAATGATAGGTTTCCAGGTCAGATTTCCGCACCTAATACCTTAAAAGAAGCTTGCCAAATGGGAGTAGAAGCGGAAATTGCTAATGTTAAAATGTATGATAATTTTTTAACATTTGTTACCCAACCCGATTTAAAAGCAGCTTTTACCCAACTGCGTCAAGTCTCTCAGGAAAGGCATTTACCCGCCTTTGAGCGCTGTCAAACTCAACCAAATCGAGGTCTTCGTAATTCGTAATTCGTAATTCGTAATTCCCTGCTATATCCTGAGAAATTGTACAATCAGTTACTGAAAATGTGACAAATATTCGGGTATGATCAATTCTCACTCTTATCAGCATTTTCAAGTCTTGCTTGGTGAATTGAGGGAAATTCGTTGAACTCTATAATCGAGTTAACAAACATCTTCCCCTTGCCACAACCCATCGATTACGATCCAACAGTTGCTTCCGATGAAGGGAAAAGGGCAGAAGATATCGGTTGGCTAGGGAGTCAACCCATCTGGGAAAGCCTGCCAGAAAGCGCGATGCAAGCCATTTCCCAATTGTTTTATCGCTTCCAAGTCGAAGCGGGAAGTCTGATTTATCGAGAAGGACAAACTCCCATTGGGCTATATTTGCTCAAGCTGGGAAAGGTGGAAATCTTTCAACAGTCGCCCATTGGTAAGTTGTCGATCCGCGATCGCCACCCTGGAGATTTATTTGGCTATACACTGGTAGCGAGTTCCGATGAAGGAACGTACCATAGTAGTGCGATCGCCCTGACAGCCAGTGAAATCCTGTTTTTACCCCAAAACCCGTTTTTGGAATTGGTAATAGACTATCCTGCTATTCAACAAGTGCTCCATGCCCTGTTGATGCGAGACTTAGATGATCTTGCCAGTCGCATTGCTTGGGAAGAAGAACGCATTCGAGGCTTGCAACCCTATATCCAAGATATTCCCACTGGGGAAATGATTCTCGGTCATAGCAAAGCCACCCAAAAACTCGCTCAAAAAATCGATCAAGCCGCATCTACGTTAACGCCTGTCGTGTTTCAAGCCCAACCGGGTAGCGGAAAAACCTTTTTAGCGGGATTGATCCATCTGCGTTCTCAATTAGCTGACCGACCCTTTGCTGAATTAGATTGTGCTGAACTTCCTCATACGGCAGATGGTAGACTCAATACCGATGTCTTGTTTGGCAGAACGGGCAATCAACCGGGTATTCTGGAATTATTAGAACAGGGAACCTTATTACTCGATAATGTTCAGGTTTTAAGTGAAGGCGATCGCACTCGATTAATTCACTATTTGAAAACAGGATTAATTATCCCCAATCATGGCATATTAGACCACCATCAATTATCTCACGAATCGCCTCAACCCATTCAATCTTGGGTGCGTTTAATTTTTGCCTCTGCCAACAAACTCATTTTTCCCGATATTGAAATTATTTCAATTAAACTATTAACTTTACCCCAACGCAAAGCCGATATTCCTGAATTTGCCGAATACTTTTTAAATCAATTTTGTCGGGAACAAAATCGCCCTTTGTTGCAATTGGATCGGGCAGATTTGCGGCGTTTGATTAGTTACGAATATCCGGGGAATTTAGCAGAATTAGCCGAAATATTGCACCGGGCTGTGATGATGACCCCCATCGGACAATCGGTAATTCCAGAACAAGCTTTGTGGTCAGTAGAATCTAGGAAAAATGCCTTTCGGATTGATTTACTCACCCATGTTCCGGGGTTGCGGAAATTGTTGTTGAGTCATTGGTATCCTGAAGGAATCTGGATTGTGATGATGGCAATTTTCATCCCCGTTACAATTTTAGGTTTTATCGGTTCCCAATCACGAGATAGCAGTATTACCCTCAACTTATTTTGGGCTTGGTGGTGGCCTGGTTATTTATTTTTATTCGCGTTTGTGGGGCGATTTTGGTGTGCTATTTGCCCGTTTATGATTATGGGTGAATGGATGCGTCAACTTTCCCTGTGGTTATTTCCCCGTCAGCAACTCACCTGGAATACCTCATGGCTAAATCGTTGGGGTGCGTGGATATTATTTGCCGGGTTTGTAATCATTTATTTATGGGAAAAACTGTGGGATTTGCCCCACCATGCCTATCTTTCTGCTTGGTTATTATTAACAATTACTGCCGGGGCTGTGATTTTTAGTTTAATTTATGAACGTCGGTTATGGTGTCGTTATCTCTGTCCTATTGGTGGGATGAATGGGATGTTTGCCAAACTGTCGATCACGGAATTGCGATCAACTCAGCAAGTTTGTGGGAGTCAGTGTAATACCTTTGGCTGTTATAAAGGCAGTACGGAAACTCCACTTAACTTTGCTGATGCCTTACCCAATGAAGGACAAGCCAGTAAAGGTTGTCCGCTTTACTCCCATCCCGCCCAATTGCAAGATAACCGCGATTGTATGCTTTGTATGGATTGTTTGAAGGCTTGTCCCAATCGCTCAGGACAGTTAAATTTACGCTTTCCTGCATCGGATTTATTAGATGATCATCAGGGTTTTTGGGCAGAAGTGGCGCTGTTATTACTATTATTTGGGGGTGTGTTTATGCACCATTCCCAGACTATTTTAGGTTGGTTGGGATGGGAAAATCTGCCTGTCGATGCGGATCATTTTTTAACCAGTTTACCCCTCACTTTAGCATTACTCAGTATTCCCGCTATTTTAACATTAGGAACTCATGCGATCGCTCGCTTTTTTGATCCCGAACAACCCAATTATTTAACGATTATTTACGCCTATCTCCCGTTTGTTTTGGCTGCCAATTTAGCCCACTATGTTCCTGCTTTTATGACCGAAGCCGGACAAATTCTCCCCGTATTAGCTCGTTCTTTAGGATATAGTGGGGCAGGATTACCCACTCTAACTTGGAGTTTAGATGTGGCGCAATTTTTACAAGGAGTAACACTACTTTCCGCATTAGTTTTTAGCCCTTACCCTTTGCTACGAATTACTAAACAAAGCGACGAAGCGACGGGGATACAAAGACTAATGAGTAACCTGCCTCATTTGTTGTTAATGGCTGGGTTCACTGTTTTATTATTCAAGTTAATGATACAAAACACGACTCGCTTAACTCACTAACTCCGCCATCAACTCAGCCACAGGCATAATCCGTTGGCTGCGTCCAGCATTACTACCGGAAAACACTAAACCATTTTCCACGTCTCCCCGTGCGGCTTTATCCAACGCCCGAACAATACAATAAAGTTCTCCAGCTTCTCGGTGACGGCAAACTTGAAGACAGTTCAACAGACAGCGTTTTTCAATGGTCGCAGCACGGGAAATTACCTTTTCGACAAAGGGGTTTCGCAGCGCTCGTCCTGGTAATCCCACCGGACTCGAAACCACTATCACATCTTCAGGTTGGGCGTGCAGGTGAAATTCTTTATACCGAATATCGGCATCACATTCATCTGTGGTAATAAACCTTGTGCCAATCTGGACTCCTTTAGCTCCTAATTCTAACATTCTAATAATATCTGAGTGATCCCAAACGCCTCCGGCCGCAATCACCGGAATGGGTTGACCGAGTTCGGTTTCTAAATAATTGACCAATTCAGGAATTACCTGGTCTGGATTCAATTGTGGGTCGTTGAGTTCCTCATATTTAGCCCCCAGGTGTCCTCCTGCGGTATTAGGATTTTCCACAACAAAAGCATCCGGTAAGCGTTTGTATTGGCGTTCCCATTTCCGACAAATCACTTTAGCCGCGCGAGCGCTGGAAATAATGGGGACGAGGGCTACCGATACTTTTTTGCTAACATTTGTTAACAAATACATAAGTTAAGATAATTTCTTAACCAAGGCGTATCAACCAATGCACGAAGGAAAATCCCTCGCGCACCATTTAGATCCCTGTCCATCTTTAAT